>NZ_JAPHPY010000046.1:0-48060 GCF_026241575.1 Vibrio sp. Sgm 5 | reverse complement strand
TCTCTCTTGGTTGAAAGATCTGATCGCAGAACCAGCTTTTAGTTCACTTCTATTTTTTTATCCCGAGTTCAGGTTAGTTACGGCCAGCCATTACGCCGCCGTCGACATTAAGCACTGTGCCAGTTACCCAAGACGATTTGTCTGACAGTAAGTACTCAATCGCGTCTGCCACATCTTCTGTTGAACCGATACGGCCAATCGGGTGGAAATCATTGAAGCCTTGTAGTGCTGATTCGATTTCTTCTTCCGCGATAAATGACTTGTAAATCGTCGACATCACAACAGCTGGTGCTACAGCATTTACGCGTACGCCGTGATCACCAAGTTCAATTGCTAGGTTTTTCGTCAGAGCATGAAGACCCGCTTTTTGCATTGAGTACGCTGATGATGGCGTTGCTTTAATTGCTTGGTGAGCCCACATAGAACCGATATTTACGATCGCACCGCCGCCGTGCTCTTTCATGTTTTTCGCCACAGCCTGAGTAATGAAGAAAAACGCGCGGTTCATGTCTAGTTGTAGGTCGTAATCACGCTCTGAGTGGTCAAGGAAATCAACCGGTTTGAAGAAGCCAGCAGCATTAACCAAGTAACCAATATGACGTTTTTCAGCATTCAATTGTTCGATAAAGCTTTTCACTGCACTTGGGTCATACAGATCAACTTGAGCGGTTTCTACCTGGCCTTTGGTCACACTTTCTAAATCCTGCTTTGCTTCAGCAAGGTTGTTTTTATCGTGCGAAAGAATCATGACGGATACACCAGCTTTAAGAAGTCGCTCTGCTGTCGCTTTACCCATACCTGATGAGCCGCCTACGATAAGTGCAATTGAAGATGTGTTGAACATAATACGTTTCCTTTCTCTTATTAGACTACCTACTAGTAAGTAGGTAGTGTTTTTATTAAAAAAGGAGGTGGTTTGGGAACCAGCTCCTCGTCAGTGGTTGTTACTCTAAGATCATATTATTTTCACGTCAACAATTTTATCTATCTATCAATAGGTACATTTAGTTATTTCCTTATTATTCAGATATTTATATAGAATAATTTTCTATTCCACCCGTTCACAGCATCAATAAATACAAAAAAGGCCACAGATAAACTGTGGCCTCTATAAGTATTTTTTATCAATCTAGCCAAGGAACGAAATGTAGCCTTGCAGAATGATCAAGTTAACGATGTCGATGAAGAAGGCACCAACAATCGGTACAACCATGAAAGCTTGTGGCGACGGACCAAAGCGGTTAACGATAGAACCCATGTTCATTACCGCTGTTGGGGTTGCCCCCAAACCAAAACCACAGTGACCACCAGAGATAACCGCTGCATCATAGTTACTACCCATCACCTTGAACGTTACGTAGTAGGTAAAGATAGCCAGAATCACCGACTGCACGCCCAGAATCACCAAGAATGGGATCGCTAGGTCGAAAATGTTCCACAGTTTCAGGCTCATCAATGCCATTGCCAAGAACAGAGACAACGATACCGTACCTAGCATATCGACCGTTTCTGTATCTAACTTACGGACTTTAGTTACTTCCAAGAAGTTAGTGATGATCACACCAATGAACAATGCGTAGACGAAGTCTGGAATCATCAACCATTGAATATCGTAAGTGCTCACCCATTGCTCTACGTACTTAGCGCCTGTCACACAGATCAATAGGAAGAACAATTTCTCAACCACTTTTTTCGCGGTTACTTTGTCTTCTTCGTATTCGTTGTACGTCACCAATTCTGGGAATTTTTCGTGGGTTTTGGCATCTCTGCCCCCAGGACCATACTCAGATTCGATCTTGTTCTTTTCGATCAATCGCTGAGCAACCGGACTACCGATGATACCACCGATGATCAAACCGAATGTTGCTGACGCCATCGCGATTTCCAACACGTTATTTAATCCATACACGTCTTGGAACGTTTGTGACCATGCCGCACCTGTGCCGTGGCCACCTGAAAGAGTAATCGAACCTGCGATAAGCCCCATCAGCGGATCTAAACCCAATGCCGCCGCTAATGAAACACCGACACCGTTTTGTATGATGATGTAGAACGACGCGACCGCTAAGAAGATAAAGACCTTCGCGCCCCCTTTCATCAACTGAGTGTAGTTTGCTGCTAAACCAACAGTAGCAAAGAACATCAGCATAAATGTGTTCTGCAACGGCAAATCGAATTCCAGATCGATACCGTTGAAATGAAGAGCAGTAATGGCGCAGGCGACTAGCAAGCCCCCTACAATCGGCTCAGGTATGTTGAATTTCTTTAAGATCGGTAGCTTAGCATTAATGAAATGCCCCAAAAAAAGCACACTGATCGCAACCAAAAAGGACTCCAGTGCACCTACAGATATCAAATGATTCATATCGCCTCTTATTATTGTTCTCTTCATCCTCCGTAATGATTGAGTGTTAGTTTAACCTTCGCTCAATAGCAAATTTTCTCGCTATATTTTTTCGAAAATACTCAAAAGGTTGTGTTAAATGCGCCTTAGGCTAGTTTAAGGGACGGTCGTTAAGCGATGTTCTGATTTATGCGCTATTCGCAAGCCCTAAAATGTAAAAGGAGCCGATTAAGCTCCTTCTTATCCGGTTCACATTCAAAGCAAAAATGACTGCTTGATGTGGATGGACATATAGTGTTGTGAGTATTGTCCGAGAGAGACTTTCTGAACCGCTATCGGGCTCCCTTACTTAAACAGAAAGTCATCCTCACTATTGGGCAAAGTTCCTTCCCGTTATAACGAATAGAGCGCCGTGGTGGCGCTCTAACATCTGGGTTTGCTTGTATCCTATCGTAGTTCAATAACTCTGACTCATGATGATTAAAACGAGCCGAATCCAAGGAAATTCTCAAGCTTGCAACAAGTGTTCTCGTTACAACGGAGCGAGATTATAACATATCGCTGAAAATTTTCCTCATTTCAGTGCTATTCGCCACTTTTATACTTTTCTTCTGCAATGATTAACTGCTCTATATCATTGTTGCAGACGAAAGAGCGAAGCGCCTCAAACTTATCTTCATCCCACGTGTAGATTTGCAGCGCGAGCAGCTTATCAATGATGTCTTGCTCAAAGCGAAGCTTAACAGGCTTTGCTGGTGTTCCTGCCACCACAGTGTACGGTGGGACATCTTTGGTCACAACACTGTTTGCGGCAATCACTGCGCCTTCCCCAATGGTGACGCCGGGCATGATCATCGCGCGCATACCAATCCAAGCCGCGTCACCAATCACGGTATCGCCTTTGCCTTGGTAAGATTGCTCAATGTCATCAAGAAACGGATACAGACAGAACCAGTCCGTCCTGTGATTGTGGTTGCCGCCCATCAAAATCACCGCTTCAGCCGCAATACAAACGTAATCACCGATGTAGAGCTGATCGACTTCCCACCTCGGCTGCCACGCTTTACTGATTTCATCGCCATGCAGATAACGCACGACTGAACCTTCAAAGCCGTTATCCCAACAATCGCTGTAATAACTGTGAGTGCCTTTGATGTGGATGTTTTGGTTTTGCACCACTTGGTGCAGGTACTGAAATTTGGACCAATGTTTTTTCATGACAATTACCTCAATAGAGTAAATGTATGCCACGGAACGATTTCTCGTGGCGTTGTTGCTGCGTTCTCAGTCAACGACGCCTATTGGATGCGGGGTTGCAGTAGCAATGGATTATTCATGAATGTGCCCTCCAGCGCGCACACTATAAAAAGCATGTATAATTTTCAAGCAAACCAAACAAATAACAAGATTCCGAAAATGAAAAGTCACTCTGCCTTTGCCTCTCTGCTGCTGTTTGCTGCCACAGCGTCTGCGAGCGAAAACATTAAAATCGAATACCTCCCAGCGGAAACTGCCGATGATCGCTTTGCTGCGCAAGTGATTGAAAGCCGTGAAGTGAACGACATCTTTGTCCAGCTTTCTGATGATTACTTCCCGTTTGATAACCCACTCACACTGACCTATGGTGGCGAAGACGGTCCACTTTACGATCCAGAAACACACACCATCCATATTCCCTACACCTTCTATCTGGAATCATTCAACTACTTCACCAACAACAAATACCAAGAACGTTACGGTAAATCACCGAAAACGGGCGCGCTCGATACTTTGCTGCACACGCTATTGCACGAAGCCGGACACGCTTACATTGCGGATCAAAACATTCCGGTACTAGGCAAGGAAGAAGATGCGGTTGATAACTTCGCTACCATTTTGTTGATTGATTACGTCGATGACGGTGCCGATGTGGCGATCAGTGCTGCTGACATGTTCGCATTCGAATCCGACGACAGACCGGACTACTACGATTTTGGCGAGTACATTGACGAGCACAGTTTCGATCTACAGCGCTACTTCTCTACCTTGTGTCTGGTCTACGGCAGCGATCCAGAGCAGTACAAAGCCTTGTTAGATGAAGTAGAAAAAGATTACTTACGCGATCGTAAAGAGTTCTGCCAATTCAATTACGGCAACATCCGTGATAATTGGCTGCATTACTTGCAAGACAATGAACTAAAAGAAAAATAATCGCGTAATAAAAGGGATAAGAACCGCCAATAATGAGCTCAATCATGACCAAACTGACCGTATTTTACGATGGCACTTGTCCCTTGTGCGCCAAAGAGATGAAGGCGCTAAAACAACGCGATGCCAAGCAGCAGATTAAAACCGTCGATATCTACAGCGAGGCGTTCGCCGATTATCCGCAGATCGATCCGGAGCAAGCCAACACCATTTTGCACGCCCTCAACGATAAGGGTGAGCTGCTGCTTGGGTTGGACGTGACTCATCGTGCATGGCAATTGGTCGGTCGCGGTTGGTTGTATGCACCATTGCGTTGGCGCGTTGTCAAACCTGTTGCGGATTGGCTTTACCTCAAATTTGCCAAAAACCGCTACCGCGTCTCCTACTGGTTAACGGGCACTTCTCGCTGTAATAACGGTTCGTGTTCACGTTAATTGTGATCCTGCTTAAAAATGCTACGACCTTAGTCTAAATTTATAAACTTCCAGTACTTCTGATTGATTAACTCGGTTAATCTCTAAGCATTACAACAATAAGTATTAATAATTTCATCAGGCAAGCTTATTCAGCTTGTCACTTGTAACGCTGCGCCGAGAGAAGGACGTCTCTATGAATCTGACGATCAGAAAACGACTATATATCCTTTCAATAATTCCAATTCTAACCATGGCAGTAGGCATGATGTGGTTCACCTATCTACAAACCACAGCCTACAACGAACACGAGATTGAGCAGACTCGAAGTCAAATGATGGAGATGAAAAAAGCCGAGCTCAAAAACTACGTCCAAATGGCGCGCTCCGCCGTCGAGCCACTACTCGCTCAAAATGCCCCACTTGAAGAAGCACTGCCTATCTTGAAACAGTTGGAGTTTGGCCAATCCGGCTACATCTTCGGTTACGATTCAAAAGGCGTGCGTGTCGTGGTGGGTAAAAACACCAAAGGCATAGGAGAGAACTTCTATAACTTGCAGGACAAGAAGGGCAACTATCTGATTCAGGATTTGATCAAAAATTCCAAAACTGGTGAGTTCACGACTTATTACTTCCCGAAACTCGGCCAGAACGAAGCGCTACCGAAACTGAGCTACTCGGTCTTTATTCCTGAATGGGACTTGATGTTGGGTACGGGCTTCTACACTGACGATATCGACGCGATTGTGGCAAACATGGAAGAAGCCGCGCATCAAGCCCTCAACACTACACTGACGGCAATTGCTCTGTTCTGTGTCTCGATTGCTGCAATCGTCGCGGTCTTCGCGGTGTTTGTTAACCGCAGTATCATGAAGCCTATTGAGCAGTTTGATGCCTCAATCCACTCTTTCGCGCAAGGCGATGCAGACTTAACCGCGCGGATGGAAGAATCAAGCGTACCTGAGTTCACCCAGCTGAGCCGTAACTTCAATATCTTCGTTGAAAGCCTGCAAGGCATCATCAAGAGTGTTAGCCACGTAGGACAAGAGGTGGTTTCAGAGACCAACGACATGTCACAGCGTGCATCGCAAGTGGACGAGTTGGCTTCAGGTCAACGTGAAGAAACCGAACAGGTCGCTGCGGCAATGACCGAGATGACAGCAACGGCGCACGAGATTTCCAGCAACGCTAACCAAGCGGCGCAATCCGCCAAAGACGCCGATGATAACTCACAGCAAGCGAAACACATTGTTGATTCGGCAGCGAACTCCGTCGAAGCGCTCGCGCTAGAGGTGTCGGAAGCCAGCACGGTGATTTCTCGTTTAGAGAGCGATGTACAAAACATTTCTTCTTCGCTAGAAGTGATTCAAGACATCGCCGAACAAACCAACCTATTGGCACTGAACGCAGCCATTGAAGCAGCCCGCGCAGGCGAACAAGGTCGAGGCTTCGCAGTCGTTGCCGATGAGGTTCGTAAACTGGCAAGTCGCACTCAAGACAGCACAGGCGAAATTCACCAAATGATTGAGCAGTTGAAGTCAGGTTCGGATGCAGCAGTGAAAGCCATGGGTTCAAGCCAAGCGCGTGGTGAAGCAACCGTTGAGGAAGCACGAGCTGCCTCTGCCGCACTGCAAGAAATCCAAGCCGCAATTGCTAACATCATGGACATGAACACCTTGATCGCAACGGCAACCGAAGAGCAAAGCCAAGTTGGGCAAGAGATTTCACAACGCATCGAAGTCATCTCTCAACAAAGCAGCCAATCGGCGCACCTTGCCAACCAAAACCGTGCAGGCAGTGGCAATCTGAACCACAAAGCTAACGAGCTGTACGACTTGGTCGGTCGCTTTACGGTTTAACGCTTTTCTCACCCTTACATCATGCAAACAGCGGCGCCAAAACGTCGCTGCTTTTATTTCTGCTATCCTCAGAAGTCTTAGCTATAATGCCGCCAACTTAGCACCTACAAGGGCAAAACCAGATGATTATTATGACCACCAATTTCGGTGACATCGAGATTGAACTGAACCTAGAACGAGCGCCAGTTAGCTCAAAGAACTTCAAAAAATACTGTGAAGATGGCTTCTACAACGGCACCATTTTCCACCGCGTTATCGACGGCTTTATGATCCAAGGTGGCGGTCATACAGAAGACATGGCAGAAAAGCCAACACGTGCCCCGATCGCGAACGAAGCAAACCGTGGTCTAAAGAACCTTGTTGGCACTATCGCAATGGCGCGTACCGATGCACCGCACTCTGCAACGGCACAGTTCTTCATTAACTTGGAAGACAATGATTTCCTAGACCACACCGCAACCACCAACCTAGGCTGGGGCTACGCGGTGTTTGGTAAAGTGACCGCGGGTATGGATGTCGTAAATCGCATCGCGAAAGTAAAAACAACCTCTAAGCTTGGTCACGATGATGTGCCATGCGATCCAATCATTATCGAGAAAGTGACAATCAGCGAATAAGCCCATTCGTCTCTTCGGAGAAATCGTCGCTATAAAACGACAAAAGCGCCTAACGTCTTATGACCTAGGCGCTTTTTGTTTTTGTTGCTGAAAAAATGAGCAGCGAGTTTACAGTGTAAAGAGTGAGCAGTTCTAGCGATTACATCCCTTTGAACAAACTTTGAGATGTACGGCTCACAGCGAGCTTGTTTTCTCCAACGTGAACAAACATTCTGCCTGCAAAGTCTTTGTTTACTTTGCTAATTTTGCACACTTGCACCACGCTTGAACGGTGCACTTGCCAGAACTGTTCTGGGTTAAGCTGCCCTATCAACTCTTTCAACGATGTGCGAATCAAATACTCCTGCACTTTGCCTTGTCCTTGTTGGGCATACACAGAAACGTATTTTTCTTCCGCTTTGAAATACAACACATCAGACGTGGCAATCAGATGAATATCTTCCCCTTGCGTCGCTTTGATCCACTGAAGATATTGCGGCGTTTGTGGCGCGGATAATTGTTGTAACTGTTCTAACAGGCTGCTCATCTGCACATTACTGCTTTCTTGCTCTCGCTTAGCAAGGCGTGCTTTCACTCTTTCACACGTCGTCAGGAGGCGCTCATCCGAGATAGGCTTGAGCAAATAATCGGCGGCATTTTGTTCAAAGGCTTTGATGGCGTAATCATCGTACGCAGTGACAAACACAATCAAAGGTGGATTGGCGAGTTGATTGAGTTTTTGCGCTAATGTCATGCCATCCAGAACTGGCATACGAATATCAAGAAACGCAATGTCAGGTTGGTTTTGCTCAATGGCTTGCAACGCTTGTTCACCATCCGCGACTTTGGCTATCACCTCTAGCTCTGGCCACACTTCAGCTAGGCTTTTATCAAGATGACGCCTCAATAGCGGTTCATCATCAGCAATAATGGCAGTAAACCCTGTATTCATTCCTTTCTTCCTTGATTACGATTCCATTGGCCAGCGCAAGCGAACACAAACGCCACCCTGAGCAGACTCACTGATAGAAACATCTCCTTGCCCTGCGAACAAAGCTTCAACTCGCTGCTTGAGATTACTTAAACCGACGCCAGAGCCCATGTGCCCACTCACGTGATTTAAGCCAACACCTGTGTCTCTGACTTCAATCAGCAAGTTCTGTTGTTCGCGCTTAATGAGTAAGCTGACTTCGCCGCCCTCTCGCTTCGGCTCAATACCATGGATGATGGCGTTTTCGATTAAGGGTTGAAGCATCATCGGCGGTAACTCGGTTCTACCTAGCCCCTCTTCTACCTCAATCTTGTAACTGAGTCGGTCACCTAAACGGGTTTGCTGGATGCCTAAGTAAGCCTCAAGTAACGCCGTTTCATTGTCTATGGTAGTTTGCTCTTCACGTGAGCTTTTGAGCGTTGCACGCAGCAGCGCGGTTAACTGTTCTAGCATCAGCTTGGCTTTATCGACATCTTGCGACATGAGTGCACTGATATTCGCCAAAGTATTGAATAGGAAATGCGGTTCAATCTGGCTTTGCATCTGCTTAAGCTGGCTCAGCAACAGCGCACGATCTTGCTCTGCTTTCTCGCGCTTAATGGCTTCCAACTCTCGTTGCGCGATTGCATGTTGCTCGCGTGAATAGAAATAGAAAAAGCACATGGCACTGAATAACAACCCCATGAGTCCAACCGATAGCATACCTGAGATGCCGAAATATTCTCCGAGCCAAAACTGGGCGTTTACCACACCGAACAATAAGCAAGCCGTCAGCGAAATAGCCACTTCCGCCAAACGAGGAATGGTAGGAAACAGGCGGTCGACAAGCCATGAGAAGAAGATAGCCGAATAGCCAAATCCAAAACTCACCATAACATGAACGTAGAATGAGCCACCCCAAACCGAGAGCGTCATTGCTGCGATAAAGAGACAAAATGCCGTGGTCACTAATAAGCTACGCGGCCATCCACTTTTCACCACTGGTTTTGCTGAACACATTTAGAATTTCCCTTTGATGTTAAATACAATCATATGCTTATCATTGATTTGTGCGTAAGCAGATTGGTCGTCTCCGGTTAAAAAGCGTGCGGCAACTTCCACTTCTACACTTTGATCGCCAGTATCAATCCATTGGTAGTTAAGCCACTGCGTGACAATCACACCGCCATCTTGCGGCGACAACATCACATCCAACGTAGGGGTTACATCACTTAGCCAGCCCATATCCGCTTTACCGTTCCATGCAGCCCACGCTTCCACATCCCAACTCCAGTGCAGCATTACGTTATGCTGAACGATATTGGCATGCTGAAACCCTTGGGCGTAGCTTGTCGCAAGTAGAGCGCTGCTAGCCAACAGAGAGTTGTTAGGTTCAGGGATCTGAGAGAGTAATTCGCCACGCTCTATTGCTTGCTGCCATTCGCTTTTCGACCATGCTCGGCTGTCGTACCAATATTCAGCAATCACGTTGTGTCCGGCTTGGTTTGCCCAGTTCAATCCAATTAAGGCTTGAAATGCACTGCCCTGCTCCTCAACCGAAACGGGTCGGTAAAGATCACCCTGCTGAAACTGATAGCCGACACTTTGCTTTTGCCACAGCATGGAACCGTGCATGGCGATGGATTCATCCCACACCGCAATGGCACTAGCTCCAAGCAAACCTCGGCGCACATCATCGTAATAACCAATAAGTTGATACTCAGTGTCACCCACCAGCGCATAACGACGAATACCAATACCTTGTTGCTCTGCGGCTTGATCAAGTGCACTTTGGTCCTGTTGTCCCCAGCTTGAGTCCGTTGCAATCACCGTCCACTCGCCTGCCATATCGTAGTGTGAAAGTGAAAACACACCCGCGCCCTCTTCTGCGACTAAGCCAACAGGATTTTGTCGATAAGGCTTAAACAGATCCAAAGGTCGGTAGCCATAACCCACGCCCCAATCCACGCGCAACTTACCCAAACTCACATCAAGAGTGGTGTCACCGACTTGCCACTCCCCTAGCCAAGCCAACTCACGAATCAGCAACTGGTTATCAGCTTCACTCCACCACTCACTCTCTCCTTGTTGATTGAGGTACAAACCTTGGCTGTACAGAGCGAACAAACCACTGAAGTTCTGATAATTCACCTGCACATCCAACAGTGCATTAAGTGAATCACGAGAACTGCCCTGCGCCTGCATAAATGCGCTGTCACGCTGCTTGGCAGTTTCGTAACTGACAGCCCAATCCCACTCAAAACTCAGCTCATCATTGGCAAAAACTGGGGCTGCTGCGCCCACACACAATGAGGCAGCAATCAACAGACTGGTGCTTTTGTTAAGGTTAGGCTGGTGCGGTTTCATGTGACTTCCTTGCTCGTTTTCTTGGTTCTATTTACGGAATTCACGCTAAAGCTGAGTCGTATTGGCTTTAGGCAGATAGCTTGGGTTGTAGAACTTGTTATCCAGTTGCCAAGGCACGATTTCTTGGTACTCGATAACGGTCTTTTTGCTCGGCTGAATGCTATCAAGCAAGGTCATCTCACCAACGTAGTCTTCACCGTTGTCGCTTGCACGTCCGTATTGCGCTTGCTTGGCGAGTTTGCCCGAGCGCAAGTAAAGATCAGCTTTGATTGGAAACGCATCTTGCTCAGACAACCACAAGTCGATCTTCTGATAGCTCGCCCCTTTGGTTTTCGCGGTTAACGCAAGGTGATAAGCCGCGACACTTTCTCCATTCACCGAAATAGTTTCTGTCGCTCTCCATTCACCTTGATAATCTTGGCTCCAAGTCAGGGTTGAGATGTCGCCGATAGACGCTTCACCAAGAAGCTTCTGCATCGGCGTAATGCGAATCGGACGGCGGCTCTTTGGCATTTGCAGCCAGTAGTTGTCGCCCATCATCAGCATCTTTTGCCCAGCTTCGACTGCCGATTTGAACACCACCAACGATTCACGATTTGGACGCGTGTACACATGGTAAAGGCGGGTTTTATCTAACTCTTGGTCTTGATATAAGCGCACCAGTGACACCACTTTGGAGGAATCATCTTGCAAGCGGTAGCTGTCGGCTTTTTCAATCAATTGCGCAACTTGCTGTGCATCTAGCGCTGTTTCATTTGCACTGACATTCATGCTTGCAACGCCGCTTACCGTCAGCAGTGCAATTGGTAATAGTGATTTGAAATTAAACATAAATCAGAGCCTCCGTAATTGGCTTGTTCACCCCTTTGCGTGCCGAGAAAAACGCCGCAACCAAACAAATCATCAATACTGCGAATCCTGCGACAGCTACCAGCTCCCAAGAGAAGTAAATCGTCAATGGGTAACCTTCTGTGCGTCCTGGCGGTGGCGGCATTTGCACATCCACGACCATCAGTAAAATGGTGACTAGTGCCGTAAACAAAGCGCCGATTAAACTGCCAATCACCGCAAGTAACCCTGCTTCGCGCAAGAACCCAGCAATGATTTCGCGAGGGTAGCTACCAAGAGCCGACAAGGTGCCTATTTCACGTGTACGCTCGGTGACCGACATGGTCATGGTGTTGAACAGCGCAACAAAGACCACCAGCGCCATCACTGCACCCATAATGCCGAAGATACGGTCGTACAAATCTTTCACTTTGAGATAGAAGAACGCGCGTTCTTGCCAAGGCGTAATCTCGATATCTTGGTCGCCAAAGTTCTGCTTTTGCTTACTCAGAGCCGAAGCCACTTGTTGCTCGACTTGGCTCGTTAAACTGGTGTCGAACAGAAAGACTGATAAGGCACTGACTTTGTCTGAGCCCAACAACGATTGCGCGCTGTTGATGTGTACGTAAAGCTGGCGTTTATCAAGCTCAGGCACGCCGGTTGAATAGATGCCACGCACTTTGAAGTCATACGCGTTCAATGCACCGTCGGTTGTGGTCGCCAGCAAGGTGATCCAATCGCCAACGTGCACGCTTAGGTTGTTCGCCAAATCAACGCCGAGCATCACTTCTGGCTCTGCAGGGTCATAACGCGATGCATGAATGTTGGAAAGAGTTTGCCCTTCGCGCACATCCAAAAACGGTCCTTTCATATCGAATTCGCGCTCGTTAACACCAATGCCGATAAAGATCGATGACTTGTTGCCGTTGGAAATCAAACCGCTGAACTCAACTCGTGGCTGCACGCCTCGCACTTCATTCAACCCAATCAATTGCTTGGTGATGTCGTCGGCGTGAGTTAACCCGTTACTCAGCGGCATCTCTTCTTCTTTGGCGAAGTAACCCGGAGTGGTTAACGTCAGATGCCCCGTGTCACGCGCTGTCGATTCTTTCAAACTGTCGTAGGTGTACAGACCAAAACCGCCCGCACTGGTTAAGGCAAACACGGCAATGGCGATGATCAGCATCGACAACAAACTGCGGCGGCGATTGCGTTGCAGGTTCAACCAAGCAAGGCGAACGGAAACTGGAATTAGCTTGCCCATGAAACCTCCTCCACACTTGCGTGCGTTTGGGTAATTTTGCCATCCACCAATTCAATGGTTCGATCGCAGCGGGATGCCATGCGAGGGTCGTGAGTGGCGACAATAAAAGTGGTACCAAGCTCGTGTCCGAGCCCTTTCATAATATCGATGACCTTGTTGGCAGTTTGGCTATCAAGACTTGCGGTTGGCTCATCAGCAATCACCAACGCCGGTTTGTGCACTAAAGCGCGCGCAATTGCCACTCGCTGCTGCTGACCGCCTGATAGGTTGTCTGGCATGTGATGAATAAACTCGCCTAAGCCAACGTGCTCTAGCATTTGTGTGGCGAGCTCGGTTTGTTCCGCTTTTGAAAAACCGTTGAGATGCAGCGGATACGCCACGTTCTCCAATGCCGTCATCACGGGGACAAGATTGAATTTTTGGAACACAAAGCCAAGCTTTTCACGGCGCATTTTCGCCGCCTGCATTTGTCCGGTTGGGTATGGGCTGCCTGCAAACGTCACCTGACCTTGGTATTGAGTATCCAGCATGCCAAGCACATTAAGTAAGGTGCTTTTGCCTGAACCAGACGGCCCGCACAGAGCCACCATTTCGCCGGAAAACACTTCACCAGAAACGTCTCGCAATGCACGCACCGTTTGGCTACCAAGGGCGTAATCGCGGCTAAGTTGATTAAAAACGATCATGACGCCTCCCTAATACTTGGCTAGCAGCGCTTTCGCGGTTTGCGTTTCTAGATTGCTGTCACCCAACTGCTCCATTTGCGCTAACCATGTTTTGGCTTGTTGAACATCTTCAGCTCGTAGTGCTGCTTCAATGGCGTAGCGATAAATCCAAGACGTTGCGGCGAAAGGTTGCTGACTAAAACTCGGTTCATCGAGCAATGAAAGGTACAGCTCGTAGCCACGCTCAAAGTGATTGAACATGTCTGGCAGAGAGGTAAACGTAGTAGCTGCCATGGCGGTAGCTAGCTGGTATTCCGGCAAACCTTGTAAGCGTTGTTGCTCTTGTAGTGGTACTGGCTGATTCGCCATTAGATCCAAACCTTTTTGGATTGTGGCAAGACCGCGCTCGGTGAACTTCATCTTGTTCCAAGGCATAAACGCCTCACGACCTTGCAACGTCTCCGCACTACCCAAGTAAACCAAGGTCACCGGCGTTGCGCCCTGCTCTTCGAGTTGTTTGGATAGTTCGCCATAAACAGTATCAACTAAGCCAGAGTCACCCTGCGCCGCTTGGTTGAATTGACTGAGTGTGCGCTCGCTTGGGTTAGCCAGAGCCAGATTGCTGCTGAGTGCAAATGCGGCGATAAACGTACTTGCCCGTTTAAGAGCTTTGATTGAGCGAGATTGAGAAACCATCATGTACTGTCCTTAGTTGAACGTGATTTGATGGTTTCAGATTAAGGGAGAAGGTCGCACGCTGCTTTTGCATGCGACCAATGGCAGTTATGCGGAGTGAATGGTATTGAGAGTGGATGAATGGTTTTGCGTTTCGGCAGCCTGCAATATCGCCTCAATCATTAAGCTGAGAGCCTTAGGCTGGTAGTTGCGCTGACGATAAACCAAATAGGCTTGACGATCCCCACGGCTGTAGGATTGCGCGACTTGCACCAGATTCAGCTCTGGCTTCACATGACGAATGGGAATCGAAGCGATCCCCAAGCCGTTTTCCACCGCTTTGATCACTGCGGTTATGTCATTGACCACCAAGCGCGGCTTGCAGTTGAGCATGTCTACCAACTTGTCTTGTTGGTAGATAGGCACTTGCGTGGTGTGCGTACTGGCGACCCAATCTTGCTTAGCTAAATCCTCCAAGCTTTCAATGCTCCCACCCGCTTGTTCTAAGTATTCTGGGCTAACAAAAAAAGCATGTTCCGCTTTAAACAACGGGCGAGCGATCATGTCATCTAACCCATCCAATTCGAATGTCACCACCAGATCGCGATCGGTCTCTGGAATCGAATTCACTTGGCTAAGCAGCAGATCAATGGTCACTTTTGGGTAGGTTTTGATGTAGTCCTCAACCACCTTATCGACCAAGTCATTGTAGAAGCGGCTTGGCATCACCAATCGAATTCGCCCTTCGACTTGTTGGCTTTGTTGGTTGAGCTGCAAAATGCCAGACTCAATCTGCGCCATCGCACTGCTGAGCTGATCAAACGCCTGTAAGCCTGTCTCGGTTGCCACCAACTCACGTCCTTTCTTCTCCAACAATCTGAGTCCTAGACGCGCCTCCAGTGCCGATAAACGACGAGACATGGTAGAGACTGGCAGTTCGAGCTTTTTCGCTGCCGCGAGCAGAGAGCCTTGCTCAACCACTGAGCAAAACAGGTACAAATCATCAACGTTTCCAAATATGGAATTCATACTCTTCCATTGGTTATTTTTTCCAATTTTAGATGAGTATAACCTAGCCCACGTAGAAAAGAGACCCGAATATGCCGTGAACGCGGCGCTTAATAACGAATGAATACTAGGTACAGACGTGAAAGAAAATTTTTATAAATACGCGATATACACTGTTTTTTCAGCGGCAGCTTTGTTCTCCGCTTTTTTAGTCACCTCAGATAATGTGTCCCCTTTCACCACCCAAGCGACACTGCATCGTAATGTCGCAACCATTGCGCCGGAGGTATCTGGTGTGATCACAGATGTGATGGTGAATAACGGTGAATTGGTTGAAAAAGGTCAGCCACTGTTTGCTATCGATGCCAGCAGCTACCAATTGAAAGTGGCACAAGCGAAAGCCGAACTGCGCCAAGCACGTGAATCAGATTCCGCGAAATGGCAACAATTGGCAGCAGCGAAACAAACCCAAAGCCAACGCGAATTCGAATACCACAACGCGAAGCAAAAACTGACGCGTAACCAGAAACTACGCAACAAAGGGCTGGCAACCGAGCAAGAGCTTGATGACGCGATCACCAATACACAAGTCGCCAGTAGCGCGGTGGAAGCAGCAAACGCGGAAGTGAAACGCATTGAGGCAGAGCTTTCTACTCAAGACCGCACGGCGGCTATTGAATTGGCAGAAGCAAAACTTGCCAGTGCAGAGCTCGACCTAAACCACACCCAAATAGTGGCGCAAACTGAAGGCGTGGTAACGAACTTGCAACTGCAATCAGGCAGCTACATCACACAAGGCACAGCTTCGTTGTTGCTAGTGGACGAAGCCCATGCGTGGATCAGTGCGGACTTCAACGAAAAAGGCATTGATAAGCTAACTAATGGTCGCGAAGTGTTGGTGTCCTTCGATGCACTACCGGGCAAAGTGTTTACTGGTGAAGTCAGCAGCCAAGAGCGTGCGATTTACGATACCAACAATGCTAATGGACAGCTTTCTAGCGTAACCAATGATACTCGTTGGATCCGTGAGCAACAGAAAGTGCGTACTCGCATTACGGTTAACGAGTTGGATCCTTCGATGATTTCTGGTTCACGAGCGAGTGTGATCGTTGAAAGCGGCAATCCTGTTATGGATGTCATTGGCTCGGCTTGGATTCACTTAGTGGCGATGTTCCGCTACATCTACTAAGGAGTGAACCATGTGGACCTTCGAAAGCCTGTTTCAAAACCGTTCTGAGCGCAATGAAGCACTGCGCGTTGCCCTTACTGTGACGATTTGTATGGTGCTGGGCAAACTGCTGAACCTGGATTCTCCAGTTTATCTGGCGCTGTACCCAACCATCATCATGACCAAGAACAAAGACTATTCTTGGCTTGGTCTGCTTCGCACCTTGCTGCCTACGTTATTAGCAGCAAGTACAGCATTGGTGGTAACCGAAGTGTTTTCACAGCACCCATTTGTGGTGTGGACCATTAGTTTGTTCTTCTTCGACTTTATGCGCCGCAGAGCGACCACGCCGCCGAAGAAAGGTCAAATGCTAATGCCAACCTTCAACTGGATTCTGATTGTGGTGTTTGCTCAGCACACTACCATGGACATGCCAATGCGCATTCATGAAATCCTGCTATCGATGCTGATTACCATGATCGTCGCAAAAACCATGGTGACTCTATTCCCTGTTGAACGTGGCGGCAAACCACCAGCATTTAAAGAAGAGCCTGTTACGTTTGAGAACCGAGCGATTTCACTCGCGTTGATTGGTCTTGGTGTGGCGTTCTTGATGATTGTCGACATCATCTCAGCAACGTTTTGTTTGGTGCCTGTGATTGCCGCAGCAACGCAAACCACACACAAAAGCTTTATCGACGTGGTTGACCGCCGTTTTCAAACTCAGGTGGGCGGCTGTGCATTGGCTGTAGTGTTCACCTTACTGATGGCTGGGCATCAATCCACGTTCGGTTACTACACCATCGTATTGGGTCTGCTTGCCTTTATGATCACCGCATCAATGGCAAAAGCGAAAGGCCCAGCCAAAGACGTCCATGCCGACGCGTTATTGGCGACCATGTTGCCAATTCAACTCTACATGACCAGCAATGAACTGGGCTTGGAGAGCACCTTCCTTCGAGCCTGGGAGCTTACCGTGACTTTGTTTGTGCTGTGGGCGTTGTACCATTTCACGCACAAACCAGAAAAAGCTCAAGCCTAATCACGCCATCGCCTTAAGTACCCAATACTTAAGGCGATTCCCTTCCAATTTCGCCCATTTCATTGCGCTGTCTGTACCAATTTCCATTTCAATCTTATAAAAAATGTGGCGCAAAACCTCAGCCTGGTGTATTTATCCTTCCCACGACTTTCCAAGTCAGCTTACCCATAACAGGCGGCGTCGCACACTCCTCTCTTGCACACCTTTGCGTGGTGTCTGTTATTTCCAAATAGGATTCTTAGCATCGGAATAGTTTGAGCTCGCAGAGTTCTGGTTGTTTTCGCCCCGAGTTGGGGCGTTTTTAGGTTGTAGAAGATGAACAAGCGTTTCTTCCCTAGGATTGATTTGCCATTGCTGATGGCGATCATTCCGATCATGCTATTGAGTTCGCTCACTCTCTGGAGTGCCAGTGGATTTAATGAAGCTATGCTATTTAAGCACCTCGCTCGATGCGGTTTGACGCTGGTGTGTATTTTGGTCATGTCGTCGATTCCAGCGTCCAGCTATCAACGTGCAGCGCCTTATTTGTATCTGGTTGCGGTTTCGCTCTTGGCGGCAGTTGCCCTATTTGGCGATAGCACCAATGGCTCGCAGCGTTGGCTCGATATCGGCTTCTTCCGCTTCCAGCCTTCGGAACTTATCAAGCTTTCAATCCCCATTATGATCGCGTGGATGCTGCATCTAGAAGGTGGCCGACCAGACATTCGCAAAATTGCTTTCTGTTTGCTGATCACCTTTGTGCCTGCGGGCTTGATTGCCTTACAACCAGACTTGGACGGTGCTATCTTCACGGTGATCTACGCGTTGTTTGTGCTGTTCTTTGCTGGCATGAGCTGGAAGATAATTGGCGGCTTTTTGGTGAGTATTCTAACGCTGGCACCAATACTTTGGTTCTTTGTGATGGAAGCGTATCAAAAAAGCCGTGTAACGCAGTTCTTGCACCCTGAATCGGATCCATTGGGTTCGGGCTACCAAATCATCCAATCATTGATTGCGATTGGTTCTGGCGGCATGAAAGGTAAAGGCTGGATGAATGCCACTCAAGGTACACTAGGCTTTATCCCTGAAAGCCATACTGACTTCATCTTCTCGACCTACGCAGAAGAATGGGGCTTTATTGGTTGTGTGGTGTTGTTAGCGCTGTATTTGTTCATTACGGCACGTGTGATGCTGCTGGCGTGCCAATCTGAGCATTTCTTCAGTCGCTTAGTGAGTGGCGCATTGGCAATGAGCTTCTTCCTTTATGCCTTCATCAACACAGGTATGGTCAGTGGTTTATTGCCAGTAATGGGGAGTCCACTGCCATTCTTTAGCTATGGTGGTACGGCGATGCTGACTCAAGGCATCTGTTTTGGCGTGATCATGTCGCTGTGTTATTCCAAGTACCGAAACACCTAAACGCTAGTCACAATAGAAAAGACAAACAACACGATCAAAAAAGGCTTCCCTCGGGGAAGCCTTTTTTACAACTGGAGAACCGAATTACAGTTCGCCGTTGTGGTATACCTGTTGAACGTCGTCACAGTCATCTAGAAGGTCTAGGAACTTCTGGAACTTCTCTGCATCTTCACCCGCTACTGGCGTGTGAGTTTGCGGAACGAATGTGATTTCTTCAACGTCGATCACGAGATCTGGGAATGCTGCGTTAAGTGCAGTTTTCGTTTTGAAGAACTCTGTATGAGGAGCAAATACAGTGATCACGCCGTCTTCTAGTTCAACGTCAGTAACATCAACGTCGTCCATCATTAGCGTTTCAAGAATGACTTCATCATCTTCGCCTTTGAACTGGAATACTGCTTGGTGATCGAACATGTGAGAAACTGAACCTTCAACACCGATCTTCGCGCCTGTTTTAACGAAACATTGGCGAACGTCTTGGAAAGTACGGTTACCGTTGTCTGTTAGACAGTCAACAATCACACTTGTGCCGCCAGGGCCAAAACCTTCGTAACGTGCTGGTGCGTAATCTTCACCGCCACCGCCGTTCGCTTTATCGATCGCTTTATCGATAACGTGTGCAGGTACTTGGTCTCTTTTCGCTTTACTGATCAGGTGCTTCAGAGACAAGTTCATGTCTGGATCACCGCCACCGTTTTTAGCGCACATGTAAATTTCTTTACCGTATTTGGAATAAACTTTAATTTTTGCGCCTGCAGTTTTCGCCATAGAGGCTTTGCGCACTTCAAAACTTCTTCCCATCGGGATGTCTCTCTAAATTCAAATTTAATGCGAAGGATTTTAGCAAAAAGCGAAACTTTTTCCATTTCGCCCTGCAAAGGAATGGGGAGGTCACCTCTTCCGCCGCGATAATTTCATTTACCGCCACGATTCGCTTTACGCGACACCCATTACTCGTTTGTACTTATCGACTGCCTGTTGAAAAAACACTTTTTCGCCAGCGTCGTTAATCTTAGACAATTGTTCTTCTATCGCCTCAGGACCAGATTTGGCCTCTTTGAGTTTCCAAACTAAAAACGACGCTTGTTTATCAAGTTCGATTTTATTTTTCTCGTCAGGCGGCAACAAGGATAGATTGAACGACATTCACAGCCTCAAGGTACTTTAAATACTAGCCGCGCACTATAACATACAGAATTACCATTTAAGAATAGAAACGCGCTTATCTTGATCAATTTCAAGTTGCTTCTTTAGGTTTATCCCGAGTTTGCAGCTCTTGTGGTAAGTGCTGCTCAAAAATTTGCTGCAACCGCTCCTTCGTCACAGGCTTAGAGACAAATTCATTCATTCCGACATCAAAACAACGTTTTTGGTCTTCTTTTATAACATTCGCACTCAAAGCAATGATTGGTACTTGTTTGCCCCATTCGCTCATCTGTCTAATATTTTCTGTGGCAATAAAGCCATCCATGACGGGCATCTGACAGTCCATGAGAATGAGATCAAAATGGTTTGCTTCGCATAGTTCTAACGCTTCTTCACCGTGCTCAGCCACACTGACTTGCATACCCAATTTTTCCAACATGATACGTACAACTTTCTGATTCACAGCCGTATCTTCGACCACTAGTATCCAAGGTTTACTTTCATCTCTTGGGGAGGAAGGCACGCTCTGCGTTTTACTTTCTCCGTTCGGAAAATCGAGAATATTGGGAATGTTGGGCGTGCTCGGAGAGATAGGCTTATCACTGACGACAATCAAAGGGATGGTGAACTCAAAACAACTACCAAGTCCGGGCTCACTCGTGAGACGAATTTGCCCTCCCATCACTTCAACTAACTTCGCACAAATGGCTAATCCTAATCCAGTGCCGCCATATTTACGTGTGGTGCTGCCATCTGCTTGCTGAAACTTCTCAAACACCGCTTGCTGGTTTTCTTTGGCGATACCGATCCCAGAGTCCACAACTCGAAAGTGCACTTGTGCGAGCTTATCTTCTTTGCTCACAAGGGAAACCATTAGTTTCACGTGGCCTCGTTCTGTAAATTTCACGGCGTTGCTGAGTAAGTTACTCAAGACTTGCTTCAGTCGGCCAACATCCCCTTCCACCTCAGACGGCAGTTGCGGATCAATATCGCACACTAACTGTAAATGTTTTTGCTGTGCTTTTACTGTGTGCAAGCTGCCTACTTCATTAAGCAACTGCAGCAGATTGTAGGTCGCCGCTTCGAGTTCGATCTTACCCGCTTCAATCTTGGAGAAATCAAGAATATCATCGATGATCACCATTAGTGAGCCGGATGAACTGTTGATGATGTCGACATATTCGTGCTGCTGATCATCTAACTTAGTATCACCGAGTAATGATGCAACTCCAATGATACCGTTCATCGGCGTACGTATTTCGTGACTCATTGTGGCAAGGAATTCACTCTTCTTGCGATTGGCCACTTCGGCTTTTTCACGTGCGTCTTCAATTTCACTTTGGTGTTCACGAACTCGTTCAACGCTTCGATTATATTTGTGTTCTAGTAACCCTACTTCATCAAAGAACCAACGCTGAGGCAGTTGCAATTTGCTTGGCACATGCCCGCCACTGAAATCGCTCACCGCTCCAGAGAGTAATTCCAATGGTTTCACCATCAAACGAAAGGTAACCCAAAGCACCCCAAGAATGAGCAAGAAGATCTTGATCGCCTCGGCGATCACAAGGAAAAAGAAAGTTTGCCATAATCCTTGGTAGATCGGACTCAGATCCGATTGCACCGTAACCTCTGCAAGATCATAAGTTTTGACGCCCATGTCATACTGTAATGGCCACTGGCGCTTGATACTGTCGGATCCTAATGGCGATCCTAATTCCACGATCACTTCATCCGGCGTAGCAATGAGTAAATAGTCTACCGAAGGTAAACGCATCGCCCCTTCAGCCTGTGTCAATAATAGCTCTCGATCTTCCACCCATAAGCTGGCGGAAAAACCAGACAAGTAGCTGGTTTCAACCTGCTTCAACTCCATATCTAAACGAGCAAGGTCATCATTGAAATCACGATACAAACTCAAAGAAGAGATAATCACGGTAAAGATAAAACTCAACGCAAAAATCGCCAACATAAGCTGGTTGCCGATGCTAAACCGACGTTGAGTTCGCTCTTTTTTTTCCATATGAAATCACTCCCTTAATCTTGCGCTACTATAAATATAGTCTGGTCACGACAATAATCGAGGTTAGGATGAAAGGACTCTTACGGACATTGGGCTTTAGTTTCATAGCCCTAAGCACGCACAGTATGGCAAGTGAAGTGAACTACTACGTGATTTCTGAACAAGCCAGACCATTTCAAATAGAACAACAGGGTGAACAGCATTCCGGAATTGTGACGGATATCGTCAGTGAAATTTTTGCCGAGTCCAATTATGAAGTGAAATACCATACTTATCCGTTTAAACGCATGATCTCCGTTTTGGAAGCGGGCGGAGAAGAGAATTGGGTGACATACGGCAGCCCAAATTGGGGCAAGGTACAATCAGAAAATTTGTCAGAGCAACCTATTTACACTGTAAAACATGTATTGGTTTCCAGCAGTAAAGCACCATTTAAATTCAGCGATATGGAGCACATGCAAGGCCGCTCAATCGTACTTCTACTCGGCTTTGATTACCCAAACCTCAGCCCGTTTTTTGATAACGGCACCGTGAATGAAATGCGCGTCAAAGATTACGATGCAGCGTATCGAGTTCTGCAAAGAACCCCTGGCGATACCGCATTTGTTGAAATGGAATCGCGGGTGGTATACAACATCAAACGTTTAGAGCTTCCGATGAGCGATTTCCAGATCCAATCTTTTAGTAATGTGATCCCTGATTACTCTATCTATCTAGCCTTCTCTCCGAACATGAAGCCGGAAGTACAGAGCTTCATCAATAAGCGCCTAGCAGAGCTCAAAAGTTCGGGGCAAATCGACAACATCATCAAAAAATACATCTAACCGCTCATATCTAACCAACAATGAAAAACCGCCAGCTTATCGAAGCTGGCGGTTTCATTTTTATCTCTTCTCTATGATTAATCTTGTTCGACAAATTTGGGATCGAACATGTGGCCGAGCTTATTGGCTTTGGTTTGTAAGTAGTGTTGGTTGTTTGGGTTATTGCCTTCTTGGAGTGGCACCCGCTCAACCACTTTGATATCTACCTTTTTCAACGCTGCAAGCTTACGTGGGTTGTTGGTCATCAAACGTACTTCATCGATTCCAAGATGCTCCAGCATCCCTTTGCAAAACGCGTAGTCACGCATATCTGCGGCAAAGCCAAGACGTTCATTGGCTTCGACCGTGTCTGCGCCTTCGTCTTGCAAGTGATACGCACGAATCTTGTTGATTAAGCCAATACCCCTACCCTCTTGGCGCAGATAAAGCAGCACACCGCAGCCTTCTTCGACAATGTTTTGCAATGCACGGTTAAGCTGGAAACCACAATCACAGCGAGTACTAAACAAGGCATCACCGGTTAAACATTCTGAATGCAGACGAATCAGCGGCGCTTTACTGTTTGCAGGGTCACCATACACCAAAGCCAGATGCTCTTTTCCCGTCGCGTTCTCGATAAAACCATGCATGATAAACGTGCCCCATTGGGTTGGTAGCTTGGCTTTATCGACAAAGCGCACCAAGTTATAAGGCTCGACGTGTTTCAGCTCAGCACGTACATTCATCAAAATCTCCCCTAAATGGTTTTGACCAGAGCCATCTCCCCCATCTCCCCAAAAACCATCTTTGTGTGAGTGCTCTGTTAGACAGGCATTACCCGTTTTCATCAGTTGCTTGGCTAATTGGGGGTTTTGCAAAAACTTCTCACGCACAACAAACGCCATCACAGAAAGTTTGTCGTCATCCCAGTCTTCACGCACGAAGTGTTGATATTGACGACTGAGAGCGAAAGCTTCATCAGGCGTCTTCGCTGATTGGATTTTACTTTGCAGTTTGAGGTCGTTGAACTTTTGGGCTTGGTAGTAGTGTTCGCTGGTGGGCCAAGATTGAGCTGAGACTTGAATCGGGGCATGACAGAAATTAGAAAGAAAGCCGTGAGATTCATCGGGCTCATAGAAAAGGATCTGATCAACCATAATCGTACTCCTGACGTTGCTGTTTTAATAGTCAACAAAAAGCATATTGCTATTGATATAATCTTTAGTAACGCTGAAGGAGAAAGTCAAACAATTGGTTGTAAAACAAAAAATGAAAAGGGCAGTCTTATGACTACCCCATGATTGGTATTACCGTAGTGCGAGAATTAGTGAATCAAGCCAAGTTCCCTTGCTTCTTCGATGCTCAAACCGCTTTCACGGATTTCACGAAGTGCTTCAATGCGTCGTCTTGCTTCTGCTGACTTCACGATTTTCTCAGGTCTCACAACGGATTCTTCTTCTGGGAGTTCCCATTTGTGAGCGATGTTGCTCATCTCTTCATGGTCGATAGAATTAATGGACATATTTCCTCCGAACACACCATGTTTTCGATGGGTAATCTATAGCAAACCCCCAATGCAGAGGTAAGAAAAACAGTGGGGAAATGTGACCCCTCCCGACCTTTCATCAACTCGTTAATAGATTCATCATTTAGTTTTTGCAAACCACGGTTTTAGCGATTAAATTTGAAGAATTCCCCCTACGAAAAGTGAGCTGATCCAGCTCTCATTTTTCCCGTGATTCTTCACACTTCTATAACGGAAAAAATTCTTTTTATTACACTCAACTTTCGAGTCACTTCACTTATTAGACGGTTCTGTCTTTCGTAAAACTCACACACCTGATAATGATAATAATTATCTTTTGTATTGGTAAGGTGTTTTTATGAGTGACATAAACCTGATTCAGGCATACCACTCTGATCCGGTCATCCAGATCAGAGACTTATGTGTGGACTACATCACCGATCACGGCGACTTTAACGCAGTGAAATCGGTAAGCTTCGATATTGGCAAAGGCGAGATATTTGGCCTCGCTGGAGAGTCTGGCTGTGGTAAAAGTACCATTGCTTTCTCTATCAACCGTTTACACAAGCCGCCAGCGTTTATCTCAGGAGGCCAAATTCTATTTGAAGGCAAAGATATTCTGAGTCTATCCGACAGTGAGTTAAACACACTGCGTTGGAGCGAGATTGCGATGGTGTTCCAAAGTGCCATGAACTCCCTCAATCCAGTATTAACCATTCAGGAGCAATTTGCCGACGTACTGCGCCATCACAAAGGTATGACCAATGAACAAGCCAAGGACCGCGCAGAAAAGTTGCTCGACTTGGTCAACATTCCCCGCGATCGACTTGGCGAGTACCCACACCAGTTCTCCGGGGGCATGCGCCAACGTTTGGTGATTGCCATCGCCCTTTCTCTCAACCCAAAGATGATCATCATGGATGAGCCAACCACAGCGCTTGATGTCGTGGTACAGCGTGAAATCTTACAGCAAATCTATCAACTGCGTGATGAGTTCGGTTTCTCTGTGCTGTTTATCACTCACGATTTGGCACTCATGAGCCAGTTGTGCGATCGCATAGCCATCATGCGTCACGGTAAGATTGTCGAAGTAAACAGTTCATACGAAATTCGCAATAACCCTCAGCATTCTTACACTCAAAAACTATGGGCTTCATTCCCGAATATCCACGACGTGCATAAAGAGTCAGCCACTGAAGGAGCGTTATCATGAGCGAACCAATCATCCAAATGAAAAACGTGATCAAAGAATTTAAAGTCGGTGGTGGTTTCGCGAAAGAAGAAACCTTCCGTGCGCTTCAAGGCGTGAGCTTTGACCTTTATGCAGGCAAAACTCTCGCGCTGGTTGGCGAATCAGGTTGCGGTAAAAGCACCTGTGCGCGATTAATTACCAAGGTGTATCCGGCCAGCGATGGTGAAATCCTTTTTAATGGAAAAAACATCAACGATATTACCGCTCGCGCAGAAATTCAGGACTATCGCAGCAAGGTACAAATGGTGTTCCAGGACCCATTTGGCTCTTTGAACCCAACCCACACGATTCGTCATCACCTGACTCGCCCACTTAAGATTCATAAGCAAGTTAAAAACGATAAAGAGATCCCGGGCAAACTACTCGAACTCTTGGATCTAGTGGAGCTACCAGAAGAAACATTAAATAAGTTCCCACATGAACTGAGTGGTGGACAACGTCAGCGCGTTAACTTGGCTCGCGCATTTGCAGTAGGCTCCCAAATCATTCTTGCCGATGAACCAACATCAATGTTGGACGTTTCAATTCGTCTGGGCGTGTTAAACCTGATGCAGCGAATGAAACAAGACTTGGGCATCGGTTTCTTGTACATCACCCACGATCTGGCAACCGCTCATTACATCGCCGAAGAAACCGCCGTGATGTATAAGGGCCAGATTGTTGAGTGGGGTGACACGCAAGCGATCTTGAAAAATCCGCAGCATCCATACACTAAGTTATTGATCTCTGCGGTACCAGATCCTGATCTGCCATTTGGCAATCTCGTGGAAAGTGAACCAAACTATTCAGTAAATGCAGATGAGATCCGAAACCGCAGCAGTATTGTGGTAGAAGACTTTGATCAAATTGGACCAAACCACTTTGTAAAACAATGGACTAAGGCAGCTTAATGGACTTGAATACTTGGCAAGATCTTATTTCGGATTGGTACGAAAACCGGAAGCATGATCAAGTTGAAAGATTGGAAGCGATCCTGTATCAGGCACCGGAATCAGTGTTTGGTCCTGAATTGACTGACGAGCAGAGCAAAGCGATCGCTTGTTGGCTCGATGGCTGCTTAAGAGTATTTCAATATGCCAGGTATCAAAACCATCAAAAAGCCTATCAGACCTTGCAATACACGAGTGCCAAGCTCGAACAAGCTGCATGTCAACCAATGACAGACATTCTGATTAAAGATTGGAGCTTAAAACGCTTACAACATTTAACGGTATTAGCGTTGGAATTTTGCAATCAGCAACAAGATCAAAGCGAATGGCAACAACAAGCGAATTGCTTGATAGAGTCGCATGTAGCGTTGATGCGATCGTTGAATTGGAATGAATCAAGGAAGCATGATCAAGGCTTACGTCATTAATTCGGAAGAATGATCAAGGTGTTGATGACTATAAATTAGGTTTTGAGCGGAATTTTAGATAAAAAAAAGCGAGTTTCTTGAGGAGAAACTCGCGAAGTCTATTCAGAATGAATGTAACAATATGAGCCAATCTATTAATCATCAGAAAGGACAAAAGGTTGTCTATTCGGGATAAATCTTAGTCCGCCATCCGATCATCAATGTCAGTGATTTGTAAGAGTTAAGTCTGATTTCCATCAGTGCAATTCATTGTTACATTCTGAATCAATTGGTCATGCTTATTACTTAAAAATCATCGACCCAACACATGTTAAATGGCCATTTCATCAAGTGCTCTGAATACCATCTCGTCCATGTGCCCATCAAAAATCTGACGACATACCTTCCGACGAACGGCCAAGCCCGCAATCAAACGTTCAATGGTCAAATGCTTTATATCATTTTGGCTGTTGAACAGCTCCACCGTCTTACTCAGTGTCTCGTATGGCAGAGGAGCATCCCCTACTCTCAAGAAATCAAGCTTCTCAATGAAGTCAGAACACTCTTCTTTGATTGAGGCATACGAATGCCCTGTCATAGCTGACAAAGCCGTTACACTGCGTTCTAGAGCCTCTGGAGAGGTATATTTGGATAGAGTAATGGTGATCTCGTCAGCATTGATCTCAACCAAGTGCTTTTTCTGCTTAACTCGGCGGCCTAAATTGCCACGAGGGGACGGTGCTTTACGCTGAATAGGCTCGAATTCGCCGTCTATGATGCCTGAGAGCTCGTCTAGCTGCTGCCTTGTCACCATCTCATTGCGAAGTGGATTTGGCAGTGTAGGCGCCATATTGCGCTTACCAGCGTTGGTTGTACGTGCTCGTGAGTAACGTAAGACCTCTTCGACATCACATTTGATGTCGATTTGGTAATCCATCACCTTACCGTTCTCGATCATCGTTTCGATCGTTAGGTGATAGCCCCAAAGATTGACAACAAAAAGATCTTCCGTCCCCTTGCCGTCTGACAAACGCTTCAACTCGCGGATCAAATCCATTGAGAATCGGCGCCATTCGATATTACGTGCCAATTTCTGGTTTAACTCGCTCAACAGCATGCAATCAGTATGCTTGCGTACTAGGCGACTACGGAAGAATGAGTACATCTGGAATACCAGCGTATGCTGCTTCAGAATTTCTGGCGGGAATAGGAAGAAGTAATCACGAGTGAGCAATTCTTCGTAGAACGAAGGCTCCCAAACCAAGATGTAAAGATTAGGTTTGATTCGAATCTCACCATCCAGACCTTCTGTCGGCGCTTCTTCCGAGGCAGTAATGGTTCGAGCGATAAACCGGAAACGATCACTCTTAAACCCTTCAGGCATGTTCTCACTCAGCCAACGGCCAGTCAGTTCATGCAACTGGAAATCGGTAAATTCAATACGATCAATACTGTCACGAATAGAATCTCGAGCAGGCCCACTGTCTTTTTTGCCACGCAAAGACAGAATATCGGTAATGTACAACGGCGTCTTGTTAGGGACATGCGCTGCATCCATGTGGTACTGATCTTTGTGATGATCATGGTATTGAACTGTAAGCGTAAACAACGCAAACAAGGTCATCAGATCATCAACGGTCATGATGTTTTTAGAAGATCGCGTTTCAATCACGGCTTTGGTGCCAGAGATCGATACCATCGATTTCTGATAACTCTTACGAGTACGAGGTGGTGCGAGGGCTTGGTCAATGATCCCTGCCCAATTGGTCGGTGATACGATGAATTGATCCGCTTCATCTTTCATCATTGGAGGTGTGTTAAGACCGTGCTCATTGAGCAAGCGTTTGTTCACTTGTGTTTGTGCTAACGCTTTGGAACGCTTTTGCTTCTCGCTTTGACGAACCTTTTCTGTCACCAGGCTGGTGGCTCCCAATGCCGAAATTAATTGGTTCGGGTTTACGAACTTATGCAGCATGGTTTTACCAGCAAGGCCTTCTTCAAAACGGACTGGTGTTTGCGTAAATAAACCAATATTCACCGCTGCTCGTAAACGTTGCTGTAATGCAGCACGCGTAAGTTGACCGTCGGTAGCACCAACAATTTCTGTTGTTGAAACTAATCCATCTTTGCTGCTGAATCCACGCAGTGAAATAAGATTAAGCAGTTCTAAGATGCTTTTGGTTACCCCTTTGAAATGTTGGTATTGTTCTACCCAATCTGCAGAAGATTCGTGTACCTCAAAAAGGTGCCCATCCTTATGGCTTCTTGGCGCTTTAATCAGAATTTTTTCATCAGCCGTCATTTTAGATCCAGATCACATTAGCCGTAGTTTCGCTATGGTTCCGAAGAATAAAGAAAAACAGATCATAAATAAAGAAAAAATCTTTGTTTTTTAAATAACTGATCTTTTTGATTAATCTGATCTTAATTGATTATATGATCTAATGATCTGGACATTTTTAGCGTCGTAAGTGGCTGTTTAACTTAGATATTTTCAATCGCCATTTCGGAACTATGATCATGTAACTATCGAAAGTATGATCATCGAAAGTCAGAAAGCATGATCACAACTCTCCGTAAGCATGATCATTAAGTTTATGAAAAGATGATCAAAATAGGGCTGAAACGATGATCATGATGTTTATACAACTTATCCACAGAAGCTAGGGCTTCACTTGGAAAACTCATCGTGTGTTATTGCTTACTTGTCTTCATATTAACGTCGGATCGATGATCAAGAGAGAAGATTTTCATCGTTCTGCTCTCAATATCGCGCGGAAATTATTCAATTGATGAAAACTCCACCATTTTGGTTGAATCTCGCTACTTAACAGGGCTTAAGATGAAATCAACGGAAGCATGATCATGATTGTCTTGTCTACATTTTACATGATGCTTTAATTCATCGTTCCGGCTTTTACGCTCTGGTTTTCTCTCTATCCCCCAGTCTATCTACATTCTTCCGTAAATTAGAGGGAAAAATACATGCTTCCGTGTTAAAAACGTTCTTGATCATTTTTCCGATAAATTGATCTGATTGAAAAATTAACCCGATATGTAAATAGAAGCATGGTTTCCTTGATCATGCTTTCAGTTTTGATGCTTACCTCGGAAGAATGATCATGTACAGTCCTTGATCATTCTTCCAATAGAAACCTCATTCCCTACAAAAATAGCACTGGACGCATGATCAAGGGTTAGTTGGGAAGAACTCTTTTGACTTAAAGCCACATAAACACTCCAATACCTGATTGATCTCACAGTGCCCGTAATTTAGGGCTGTTTTATAATCGTTCCGAGATAAATGCTAGATTTACATTGTAAATACGTGACGATGTAACATTTTTAATTTCATCGAGTTTGAATCTCTTTATTGGCAAGTATTTGATTAAATTTTGTGATGTTTTCATGGGAGAATCATAAAAGTGGCGTTTGTGAGTGTTTTTTTATGTGATGGTTATTCAAAATGTTTGTTCACCTTTTTGTTGTTTTAGAATGCTAGTGCTGTACAATTAAAATCAGATATCCTTCCAACGGAATTTGGCATGAAAAGAGAAAAAACGATTGAAAATCTCCAGGAGTTAGCGGAACTGACGCAGCAGGTTCAAGCTGACCGTATTGAGATTGTTTTGGAAGAGCGAAGTGACAATTACTTCCCACCAATGTCTAAAGCGATGATGGAAACCCGCTCTGGTTTAACTCGTCGTAAGCTGGATGAAGCTATTGGTAAAATGGAGGCAGACGGCCATCAATTTACTAAGAATAATGCTAACCATTATTCAATCACTTTAGATGAAGCGCACATGCTAATGGACGCGGCAGAAGTGCCAAAATTCCATGAGCGTAAAAAGAATTCAGAAAATAAACCGTGGATTATCAACGTACAGAACCAAAAGGGTGGTACGGGTAAATCAATGACTGCGGTTCATTTGGCTGCATGCCTAGCACTAAACTTAGATAATCGTTACCGCATTTGTTTGATTGACCTTGACCCTCAAGGTTCATTACGTTTGTTCTTAAATCCACAAATCAGTGTGGCAGAACATGACAACATTTACTCTGCGGTTGATATCATGCTTGGTAACGTGCCAGATGGTGTGGAAATCGATCGAGAATTCCTACATAAGAACGTACTGCTACCGACGCAATACCCGAACTTGAAGTCGATTTCTGCTTTCCCAGAAGACGCAATGTTCAACGCAGAAGCATGGCAAACACTCTCTGAAGACCCATCGCTAGACATCGTTCGTCTGTTGAAAGAGCAGTTGATTGACAAGATTGCGAATGACTTCGACGTGATTATGATTGATACTGGTCCACACGTTGACCCGCTAGTATGGAACGCAATGTACGCATCAAATGCGCTATTGATTCCTTGTGCAGCGAAGCGTCTTGACTGGGCTTCAACAGTAAACTTCTTCCAACACCTTCCAACGGTTTATGAGATGTTCCCAGAAGATTGGAACGGTCTTGAGTTTGTTCGTCTGATGCCAACCATGTTCGAAGACGACAACAAGAAGCAAGTTTCTGTTCTAACTGAAATGAACTATCTTCTAGGTGACCAAGTTATGATGGCCACTATTCCTCGTAGTCGTGCATTCGAAACGTGTGCTGACACCTACAGCACAGTGTTTGATTTGACCGTAGGCGACTTCGAAGGTGGTAAGAAAACGCTCGCTACTGCACAAGATGCGGTACATAAGAGTGCACTAGAACTAGAGCGCGTACTGCACTCTAACTGGCCGTCATTGAATCAGGGGTAATGAATAAATGGCATTGAAAACGTCTGAATTAAACGCGAAATTATTTGGTAAAACCAATAAGCGTCGTGTTGCGACACCTCAAGAAGCGCAAACGGCGGCAAAAGACAAAGCACAAACTATCGAACTTGCTGTAGCAGGCGAGAACACCGTTCAGTTTGAATTGGTGCGCATTCCTGCGGATAAAGTGGCGACTGACACTAGCGTATTTGCAGAGAACGCTCGTGAGCAATCTTTCCTAAACGAACACGCTTTATCGGATGTGTTGGTGACGTTGAAAGAACGTGGTCAACAGTATCCAGCGGTTGGTCGTCGCACTGAAGATGGCAAGATTGAAGTATTAGACGGTAGCCGCCGTCGTATGTCTTGTATCTTAGCAGGGCAGGATTTCTTAGTTTACGTTGGTGACGGCATCAACACAGACCACGCGAAATTCCTCTCTGATGTTGCAAACGCGCACAAGCCACTGTCTCTATACGAAAAAGGTAAAGAGATGCAGGCGAAGCTTGAAAGTGGCGAAGCTGAAGACCAAAAAGCACTAGCAAAAATGTTCCAGTGCAGTGAAGCCTTGGTGAGTGGTGCATTAAAAGCTGCGGCACTTCCGCTTGAACTTCTGCAAGCTTATCCGAATGTTGGTGATTTAGGTCGTCCAACAATTGTTAAGCTGCATAAGCAGTTCTCGACATTGAACGGTGAACAACAACAAAACTTGTTGGATAAGTGTCGCACGTCGGAAGGTTATTTGTGGCAGCGCAGTACCGCTCAAGGTGTGGCTCGTCTTACTAAAGAAGTCACAGAAAGCATCGAAAGCTGGATTGCAGAATTAGCGCCAGCGAAGCCGGCTAAGAAAGCTGAAAAAGTCGATCTAGTTAAAGGTCGCGCAAGCTACAGCCGTAAAGGTAACAACCTTGCTCTTAACTTGAAGAAAGTTGACGACAGCTTGATGGAAGAAATTCTGGCTTTCGTTGAGAGCAAAATGAAGTAAAACTCTTCTTGTTTGAAACCGCCTTCGGGCGGTTTTTTTATGTCTGCAATTTGACGAAGTCTCCATGAATCCAGATGTGATAACATGGCGTCAGTTCAATGCTTGGATACACGTAATGCTCGCACAATCTGAATTCCTTTCTCAGCTCCAGTTCCAAACTTACAAAGCCTTTCAACGCAATGGCGTGGTGATTTATGGTGATGCCGATTGGCAAAATGCCTTGATTGCCGAATTTCATCAGAAGCAACAAAATCAAACTTGGTTCTGCGTAGGTGAGTGGCAACTAGAAAACACCCACTGCGTAAATGCAAAACAAGGCAATATGTTGCTCGGCCGTGAGTGTGACGTTCTGCTGTTTGACGCGAGAAAAGAACTTGATGCCAACAGTTTTACTTCGGCTCTTGGTGCGCTCGTTGGCGGTGGACTATTGATTGTGGTTGCCAATAAAAACCAAGACGCGGATGAACCCGAACTGTGGATGCAAATGCAATGGCAACAACTCACCGTGATTGAGGAGAATTTGCCATTACCGCCATTGCCAGATTTCATCCAAGCGGAAAAAGCGCATCAGTATAGTGAGCAAACTGAAGCGGTTTCTTTTATCGAAAAAGTGGTGACAGGGCATCGTAAACGTCCTTTAGTATTAACCGCCGATCGTGGTCGAGGAAAAACCAGTGCGTTAGGCATTGCATGCGCGCAGCTTCTATCGCAAAAGTCATTACGAATTCTCGTCACTGCGCCAAGCATCAAAGCGGTTGAACCTGTTTATCTGCATGCGCTGAGAATGCTATCAACCGCGCAACGAGTTAAGAAAGACCGATTGGAAGTTGGGAAGGGTTATATTCAGTTTATAGCACCGGATGAATTACTCTCTACTTTACCTGAGTGTGATTTGTTGTTGGTTGATGAAGCTGCTGCGATTCCGGTTCCTATGCTTAAGCAGATTACTGAGCAATATCATCGTCTCGTGTTCTCAACCACCATTCATGGTTATGAAGGTTGTGGCCGTGGCTTCACGCTTAAGTTTGTCGATTGGCTACAAAAGCAAAGACCTGGAATGAAGCTTTGTCATCTTCAACAACCTATTCGATGGGCAGTAAATGACAACTTGGAATCTTGGTTGTACCAAGCATTTTTACTGGATGCAGAACTCACTCCGAGTCAACCTGCCGAGCTTGGCGATATTTCATTAATCAACCTCCGTAAGTCAGCGTTGATTTCTAATCCTTCCGTATTGAAAACGTGCTTCGCGTTACTCGTGAATGCGCATTATCAAACGTCGCCAAATGATTTGTTGCATCTTCTGCAAGATGAACATTGCCAGATCTACGTAGCCCAGAATAACAATGAAGTCGTTGGGGTGATGTTAACGGTGGAGGAGGGCAACCTCGAATCGAACCTCGTTAAAGATATTCAGCTTGGGAAACGTCGTCCGAAAGGGCACCTGACGCCAGTGACTATTATCAATCAACTTGGTTACGCTGATGTGGGTGCGCTTTCTACTTTGCGAGTCATGCGAATTGCGGTTCATCCAGATTTGCAAGGGCAGGGTATTGGCCAACAAATGTTAAAGCAGTTGGAACAAACTACGCCGCCTCATATCTCTTATTTGTCCACCAGCTTTGGTGCAACAGAAGAACTGATTACGTTTTGGAACCAATCTGGTTTTGAATCCATTCGTCTTGGAAGTATGCGAGATGCGGCAAGTGGATGTTACTCATTGTTGATGGTTCGTCAGTGTGGCTCACAACAAGCTTGGATAAACGAAGCCAAATCGCTATTCGAAGAACTGTTGCCACTGAGTGCGGCGTCTACTTATCCTAAGTTAGAGCCAAGTTTGCTTCGTGCGCTATTGCCAGCCTCGGTATCTACTTGTCAGTCCCATTTAACGAAGCGCACTTTAATCGAGTGTTATGCTCAAGGTGGGAACAACTTTGAATCGGTCTCTGTTTGGATTCAGCAATGGTTACTGCAATGTGGTTTGGCTGATGTGTCTGACTTGATGATCAGTAAATTATTCTTAAACAAAGAGTGGAGTGCGTGCGCTAAGCAATATGGCTTGCCGGGACGTAAGCAAGTTGAAGCGCAGATAAGAAAAGAGCTACAAGTTTTGATTGCTAAATTTACAGTGTAAACGGAGCAAGTAATTTACACTGTAAAAGTGGTTAACGGGAGGAGAGGGTTTACACTGTAAATCCTCTCCTTTTTTGTTTGCCACCTTAACCACGGTTTTCGGTTGGGATGTAAAGCCAATCTCGATTTACACTGTAAACACAAGTTGTGTGCAATGAGCTATCTGTGACATGAGCTAAATAATAAATTGTTAATAAAGTTAGATTGTTCATTAAGGAGGCTTTCCCATATATTCAAATAAAGATCGTGATGCTTTGGTTATGAAGGGACAGTTCCGCCCAAAAATGAATCCTAACGTGATTTAGAAATTCTGTGCCTGTCTGCCTCAACCTCTGAAAAAGCGGGGCTTCCTTTAGTGATGTGAGCCTGATTCTGAGAAGTGAGAGGTTTGTTCAGAAAATGAATTTGGTTAGACTGAATTGGGTGATGGGTAGTAGATGGATTGGTTATGTGGAAGATATGCCTTGAATGGTCGGAAGACAAAACGAGGATTTTAGCTCGCCTATCGGGAGATATTGAACTCGGAGGTGAGCTAAATCAGAAGGAGTTACCTGAACAGCTTCAAGCAATGAATGCCAGTCAGGCGTTCGTTGATGACGCTGAAGTGGTTCGATTCATTAACTGTGCTCGTGAGCGTAAAGCAGAAGCATACGAAGGTATTGTCGTTGCGCAGATTAAGAATGCTCTGGTAGAAGTTGAACTGTCGAACAACGACATGCTCGCGAGCATGAAGATTGTAGGTGCTTATGGTGGCCGTGGTTTGCGTGGCCCTGAAATCGTTCAAGCACTTGCTCATGCGAGAGTATCGAAAGGCATTAATAAGTTGGCGCTTAAAAAAGTAATGGTCGTCAGCAATCAACTCAAACCCGGAGAAACCTTCACTCAACCGGTCGCCGTTGGTAAACAACCAGTCAAAGGTAAAGACGCCATCTTTACGCCTCTCGTTAAAGACATCACCAAACGTATCCTCAAACCAAAAGAAGGCCAAACCACTAGCGACAAAATTGATTTACGAAACTTAGGTGAAACCATTGCCGTGGACGTGGGTGATGAGGTCATGCGTCGAACACCTGCTACCAAGGGCGTTCCGGGTTTTACTGTCCAAGGGCGAGTGATTCCTCCTCAAGCCGGTAAAGACAGTCCTATTAAACCGGGTAAGGGGACAGAAATTAGCAAAGCCGATCCTAATCTTCTGATTGCTTCTGTATCTGGTACGCCTCTCATCAAAGATAAAACCATCGAAGTTGATAGCGCTCTGTGTTTAAACAGTGTGGGTGTGAACACAGGGCACGTTAAGTTTAAAGGCAATGTCATCATCGGCGGCAACATTGAATCTGGCATGATCGTCAAAGCGACAGGCTCTATTACCGTTGGTGGGTTTATTGAATCCGCGGACGTGCAAGCTGAAGGCGACATCCAAGTCGCGAAAGGCATTATTGGCCACACAGTGAGTGATGGTCAGCCGAAAAGCTGCCACGTTCGAACCAAAACATCGATTCGTGCTAGTTACGCCCAGTATTGTGAATTGCAGTCTGGCGAAGACATAGAGCTGGCTGTGCATAGTATGAATAACGACATTGTGTGTGGACGCAACCTGACGGTACTTGATGCCAGCGGTAAAAACGGCACTTTAAGCGGTGGTGATGCCAAAGTAGGAAGTAAGGTACTTTGCTCTCAGCTTGGTGTAGAAGGCGATACCGCAACGAAAGTCGAGGCTTTTGCCTGTTACGCTGTATTCAAAGAGCGTATCGCCAACTTAAAAGAAGAATACAAATCCGCCCAAGAAGGCACGATGGATGTGATTCGTAAGGAACTTGAATTTAAGAAGCGTCCTAAAGCAGAGCGTACCGATGAAGAGCAAGCTCAAATCGAAGTAATGAAAGCGCAAAACAATGCTCGCCTTGAAGAAGTTAAACAGAAGCTAGAACACACTGAGCAGGAGTTTGAAGTCTCGCTGGAAGAGAATATCGTCGAAGCCAAAGATCGCGTGTTTACGCGCGTTACAGTGCAATTTGGAGACGAACAGGTGACTACCAAACGTACTCATGGTGGTTGTGTGTTTAGCTTTAACCAATACGAAATCAAAGTGGCGGCAAATTTAGAGGAAGAAGACGTCGTCGCGATTTAACTCTTTCATCGGAAGAATGAAAAAGCCCGTGTATTGAGAGGTACACGAGCTTTTGTTTTTAAACATCAGGCGATGTGTTCTTGGTAGTAAGCACCAAGCGCACGTACATCACTGCTGCACATGATCTTCATTGCTTGTTTAATATGGTTAATGGGCCAATCCCACCATTTGATTTCTGACAACATAGCGACACATTCGTCGTCAAAGCGTTGGCGAACAATATGATTGTGACCAACAACAATCGAGTAGGGCGGGACATCTTTAGTGATGACTGAGCGCGCCCCAATCACTGCACCATCTCCAATCTTCACGCCCGGCATGATCATCGCTTCGCTGCCAATCCACACATCATTACCCACAACAGTATCACCTGCGCGTTCAAATCCGCTTTGTACATCTTCTCCAAACTCTTCAGGAGAAAATGGAAAGGTAGAAATCCAATCTACCCGATGGCCTTGATTGCCAGCCATCATAAAGGTCGCGCCTGAAGCGATTGAACAGAACTTGCCAATGATCAGTTTGTCCACTTTTCCATAAGCACCATCTTGCCACTCTTGTTGGGTAACGCTGTCGCCCATTAAATAACGAACGGCTTGATCTTCAAAGGTTTTGCCATGATAAAAGCCCGAGTAGTAACTGTAGTCTCCCACCTCAATATTTGTGTTAGTGACATGGTCTGTGATTACTTGCCCTTTTAGCCAAGTATCGAATGCGTTCATTCGTGATTCTCCGTTCAAATTTTAAGTTGTAAGCAGTGTAGAGTCTTTCTATTATTTCCAGTAGATTGTTTTTAGAGATTCATAATTACTCTATGGAAATAAAGTGGCTAAGCTACGTGCCGATGTACATTGCTCTATGTGAAGAGAAGAGTATTGCTGGTGCGGCGAAAAAACTGCGTTGTTCAAACGCGCACGCGAGCCGTCAGCTAAGGCAGTTGGAAGAGATTCTTTCAGTACAGTTGATTCAACGTACAACAAGACAATTTAATCTTACTTACGATGGATTGCGCTTCTATCAGCAAGTAAAAGGCTTGATGGAAGGGGCGGAGCAGATTAATGAACAAGTGATGGAAAGTGACCGAGTCGCTGGGCATTTGCGCGTCGCGGCGTCGGCATCATTTGGCGCGGCGTTATTGAACCGAGCATTGATCGAGTTTCGCCGGTTATATCCGGAAGTGACGTTCGAAGTGATCTTTTCAGAAACGCCTTTGGATCTTATTGAGTCTGGCTTTGATGTGGCGTTTTTCTTCACGAACAATCCACCCGAGGGCTATATTGGCCACCATCTGCGCTCTTTACACTGTAAACCGTTCGCACACAAAGCGTACTTGTCTAATAAACCAAGCATAACTACGCCGGAAGATCTTTATCAGCTTGACCATATTGTGTATCGCAATGAAGTGTTAAACCTCGATACGTGGCACTTCCATCATATGGAAACCAAACAAAAAGTTTCAGTGGCTTTGCAAAGTGTACTCAGCTTTAATTTGGTTCAATCCATGCTTGAAGCCACTCTTGCGGGATGCGGCGTTGCCATGTTGGATGAATTCGCATTGGAGAAACTCAGCGGTGAAGAGCGATCGCAACTCGTTCCGTTACTCCCTGAATGGCAAACGGATGCGATCCTACCGCTCTATATTCTTTATCCTAAACGTGAGCATTTACCAAAGCGAACGCAGGCGTTTATTGAGTATTTCAAACAGCAATCATTTTAAACTGATAGGTTGTCTTGAGCGTGCAGGTCTTTAATTTCTGCTGTGCCTTGAAAGTGTTGATTACAAGTGCGGCAGTAGAATTGAGGCGTTAATTCGTGATAGTGGTTACCGGTAAAACAGCGTGATACCAACACCATTAAACGGGCTGTTTTGCCGTTGATGTTTTCTGGTTGAGTGTTGATGTGTTTCATCACGCGTTTGTGTTCAGTAGGTTTGTTGCAGTGTGAGCAGAATTTTACAGGCATAAGGCTCTCATATTGATTAAGCGTTTATTAATTGACGAGAGAGTACTTTGCTTAATGATGAAAAAGTAAACATGCATGTAATGATAATTGTCACCAATGCCTATTTGGGAATTCATAATGTGGCTAGTCATTGAAAAGAAGGCAGATTTCACTCCTCGAGATTTTAAAGGCAGGAAAAATATCGAGGAGGAAATCTTAGCTAACTAAAACGAGTGTATGGACATTTACAGCTCGTAACGTAGCCCGAAGTGGTAGTAGCTTTCATCTGCATGTGCACCACCAAACGAGACTTCTTGTGCGTTGTCGTAACCGCGCGAGCCATTACGGTCAACGTAACTGGTGTAGATAGAAGAGCGAGGGGTCAGTTTGTATTGCACTTCAACGGTTGTGTCTTTCAGTTCAAGCTCGTCACCATCGCTGTTTTCCAGAGAGCGGTAACCTGCACGTAACGCCCATTTGTCATTTACACTGTAAACTGCGGTCAGCTCCACGACTTTATCGGTACTGGTTTCAGAGAAGTAACCTTCTAGCTCATCTTCTGAGTAAAGCGCACCTAACATCAAATCACCCAAGTAGTAACGCGTACCCGCACCCCAAAAGGTGTAATCGGTATTGTTGTTTTCACGTGCATCGCCTTTACTTTTTTGCATTGCGACTACTGGGGCTAATGTACCCAAATCGCCCATTTCAAGGGTGTAACGTAATGCGGCGTTGTAGCCGTAATCGAGTTCAGACGTGTTGTTACCTAGGATGTAAGCCACAGATGCATCAAAGTTGCCAATACGGTTCTGGTATTGCAGCGTACCGTCTTGACGGAAAACTTGTGTCGCGGTTTTATCCACTTTATTTGCTTGGCGCGCCATAGAAACGTCTGATGACGCGAACACATCACCAATGTCGGTGAACATGATCAATCCTGATGCAACACGGCCACCTGTGATTCGACCGTAATCTTGCGCATCAATACCGGCCCAAACGTAACGCGCTGTCAGAGAAGGCTTGTCGTTCACTTGGTTGGCGTATTCTGCTGCGCCTACTTGGTATTGCGCTTGGCCAATCACAGAAGCATGTTCGTTGATGGTTTGTGAGCCATTTAAACCAATACGACCATCAAACTCGCCGTTTGTGTCGCCATGCTCGTCATTCTTATTGGTGACGTTGAAGCCAAGGCGTGAGTAAAGGTTTAAAACTGAACCGTCTTCTGCTTGATAAAGTTGAGCGGCCATCGCTGCGTTCGATGCCATTAAAGTAGGGAGAAGTAGAGTTAAAATGTGCTTTTTCATGTGAACGACCTTTTCGTTTCTATTGTTTTTAAGCACGACAAAGCCCCTTCCGAATAACGGAATAAAATCAATATCGTGAGAAGTAGAGAGAGGGTGCGCCCTTGAAAGCTCAAGGACGCGAGCTAGTTCATTCTTATAGGGGTTAGAATGATTTAGCTTAAATCAACGTCTTTGCAGCCAAAGAAATAGGTGGCTAGGAAGCCGACAATGTAAGAGATAAGCAGTCCAACGATGAACACCATCATGCCAGCAAAGATGCCACTGTCTGATGTCATCAGAGGAATCGCAACGATACCTGATGGACCGAATACGGTATTAAGGCCAACAGGTAAACCAAGGTAAGAGACTAAGCCGATAAAGAAACCACCTGCAGCACCACCAATACAAGCGGTTACGAACGGTTTAACACGCGGTAGCGTCACGCCGTAAATCAGTGGCTCACCGATGCCAAGTAGACCTGGAATGATGGCGCCTTTTACTTGTGTGCGTAGCAGCGCGTCTTTTTTAGCTTTGAAGTACAGCGCCATAGATGCACCCACTTGACCGCCACCCGCCATTGCTAGGATAGGAAACAGCGAGTTAAAACCTTGTGCTTCCATCAGAGCAAAGTACACCGGCACAAAGCCTTGGTGGATACCAAATACCACGGAAATCAAGAATAAACCTGCCAGAATCGCTGCGCCTAATGGGTTGTCATTCAAGTTTAGGAACAACCAAGACATGCCCTTGAATAGCTCACCACCGATTGGCATGATGATCAAGAAGGTGACCGCGCCCATGATCAAAAGAGTGACAACAGAAGTTAAGATCATGTCCAGATCGTCAGGCATATACTGACGCACTTTTTTCTCGACCTGAGCACCAACGATCGCTGCCATCAACACGCCAATAATGTTGCCCCGAGGATCAATCGCAAAGCCAAAGAACTCGTTCATTCCGGCGTAAATACCTGAGGTTGCATCGGGGTTGTAACCCAAAACAAATAGGGAGGCGAGTATGGCACCATTGACGCCGGAGCCACCAAACGCTTGCTGTGCGTTATAGCCAATCAAAATACTTAAGAAAGCGAACAGACCTTTGCCAAAGACCTTCATGTAGGCAATCAAATCCAACATAAACTGGCTTGGCGTTTGGTCGAGCACGAAGATTTGTTCCAATAACGTGGCAAAGCCGAGCAGCAAACCCGCAGCAATAAAGCCGGGAATCAGTGGTGTAAATATGGTGGCAAACTTACTCAGAAAACGCTGAACCGCACTGGTTTGCTTACTCTTCATCTGTTTTTTCTGCTCTGCAGCGACAGCAGAAAGATCCTGTTGTGGTGCGTCAGGCTCTTCGCTGTCACCAGAGATTAAGCTGTCGATCAACTTATTCATCATATCGGCGGCTTGCTGAGCTTTACCGGGACCAAGAATGATCTGGAATTGCTCGTCGCTTTCTACCACACCCATTACGCCGGGAATTTGTTTAATGACGGATTGGTTCGCCAAGCTGTTATTCGCGAGAGATAAACGCAAACGCGTCATACAGTTACCGCATTTACTTACGTTGTTACTGCCACCCACTGCGGCGAGCAATTGCGATACTGTGTTAGAGGTAATTTTGGCCATAGGGACTATCCTTCAGGACTAGGGCTATTTAGTTATTATTTAGTGCTGCACGAATAAAACCGTTGTGCTCGGCGAGGCGAGATTTAGCTTGCTCTGCATCCAAATCAGCCAGAATCATTAAAATTGCGGTCTTGCAGTGACGTTCACACGCTTCAAGGGCTTTTTCTGCTTCTTCTTTTGGTGCACCGGTTGCTTCAACTACGATGTTGGTTTGACGCTGAATCAGCTTGGCGTTGGTGGCTTCTACATCCACCATTAAATTGCCAAACACTTTACCGCTGCGAATCATTGCGCCAGAAGTCAGCATGTTCAGCACCAATTTTTGTGCTGTGCCCGCTTTCATGCGTGAAGAGCCGGTGACTACTTCTGCGCCCACTACCGGAAGAATCGCGATGTCTGCAGCTTCTGCCATTGCGCATGCTGGGTTACAAGCGATTGATGCTGTTGTAGCACCGACAGATTTTGCGTAATCCAAACCACCTAAAACATAAGGCGTACGGCCGCTGGCGGCGATGCCAACCACAACATCATACTGAGTCAGATTCAGCGTCTTTAAATCGTCTTGGCCCATTTGAGCGTTGTCTTCTGCGTTTTCTACCGCTTTCAAAATCGCTTGATGTCCACCAGCAATTAAACCGATAACCATATCTGGGTGTGTGCCATAGGTTGGAGGACATTCACTCGCATCAAGAATACCAAGGCGGCCAGATGTACCTGCGCCCATGTAAATCAGACGGCCACCATTGGCGAACGCTGCAGTAATGGCATCGACGGTTTGCGCGATTTGTGGCAACACTGCTTGTACTGCTATAGCGACTTTCTGATCCTCTTGGTTGATGACTTGCAGCATCTCGATGGTAGAAAGCGTATCGATCTCTGCGCTCGCTGGATTGCGGCTTTCTGTCACCAATCGGCTTAAATCAATTTTCATGTTCTGTGTACTCTTGTAAATGTTCAATCTGAGGGCGATTCTATGGAATAAAATATTCAATTTAGGTGATAAAAATCACACTTGAGGTTATTCTTTGTTCAGTGAAAGTTTGGAATAATGGCTGGAAATACTGACGCAATATCTTACGTAGATATAAGGGTTGTTAAGTTAATCAGTCAGTTAAAGAAAAGTGCGATTATTTCTGTTTTGGAATAATTTATTTAAAGTTTTTGGAATTTTGTCGTGTCCGTTATCAATAAAATCGTCGCAAGACGTACTCAGCTCTCTCACAGTGGTCGTCTGGTTGGCGATTGGATTGTCGAAAATGCAGAAAAAGCCGCGCAATTGACCAGTCAAGAGCTTGCTGAACAAGTGCAAGTGAGCCAGTCGAGCATTGTTAAATTCACCCAGAGGATTGGCTATAAAGGCTATAGCGAGTTCAAACTGGCGTTGAACGAAGATATTGGCCGCAAACAAGCGATGCAATCTACGCCACTCCACAGTGATATTTTGGCGGATGACCCGATTGCGGTTATTTCGCAAAAACTGGTTAAAGCGAAAACCGACGCTATGTTTCAAACGACCAATGCACTCTCTTATGAGGCATTTCATCAAGCGGTGAAGTGGTTAAGTGAAGCGCGCCGTGTGCAAGTGGTGGGCATTGGCGGTTCTGCGCTTACGGCAAAAGATTTGAGTTTTAAGCTGCTTAAGCTTGGGATTACCGCGCTATCAGAACAAGACAGTCACGTACAAATTGCAGTTGCGCGTACACTTTCTTCAGAGGATGTGCAGATCGCGATTTCTTTTTCAGGAGAACGAAAAGAGATTCTAGTGGCTGCGGAAGCAGCGAAAGAGCAGGGAGCAAAGGTGATTGCTTTGTCAGCTCCGGGGAGAAGCCGCTTGAGAGACATTGCCGATATCACGTTTGATACCATCGCCAATGAAACAGAGCATCGCAGCTCTTCCATTGCTTCGCGCACAGCACAAAACGTGATTACGGATCTGTTGTTTATTATTTTGGTACAACAAAGAGACGAAAGCGCACGTCAGTTGATCAGTGACATCAGTACCGATATCAAGCAGATCCTTACTTGATCGCTTCGTATAGCTAGAAATTAAAGATCTGGATCTTGCTGCAACAAAGCAATAAACGCATCGAGATGCTTTTCGATCGTGAGATCCGCCGAGATCGGGGGCAATTCCACCGTAATACAAGGCAACTGGCGTTCATTACACCAAGTTCCGAAAGACCCTGGCGTTTCGTAATCAACATCGTCAACGATGGGTAGATTGAATTGCTTGCCGAGCCATTTGGCCAAATCAGAATGAGCGGGGTCGTCGACAAACGCTAATGGTTCATGAAACGAGACCACAAATTTTGGTCTGCGCAGTTCAATCAAACTAATTAGTGCTTCAACTTCTGGCTCTAGCTGTTCTTTGCTGCCTGTTTTTACTTTCACGTCTCGAACAGGTGTATGCGAGCTCCAGCGATAGACTGTGCCGTGCTCTGTCCAATTCTGCGTAGGAAACGCACGGTTTAGATCGACTTGATTGGCGTTGGCTCGCGTACCCAGTTGGTTTGCGTCTGGGTTCATCGATAAAATTACATCGTGCTTCAGACACTCCGTTGGCAAGCTTCTTAACGCGCACGACAATCCGGCTATTGAGGCTGTCTCATCACCGTGTGTACCAGCGAGAATAAGGCCTCGCGAGTCATTTTCTACTTGTGCTGGGAAGTACAACAACGGCGCGCCCAGTACCGATCTTCCATATGATGTTGGCGTAATTAAAAATGCCGCTCTTTCCGTTCTTGGAATTAGACTCACCGTAATCTCCTGATTGTTCCAGTAGTATCTATATATAACTCATGTTACAGCAGTTGAACTTAGCATTTTGATATTACTCGGATATAAACTGAACACTTAAAGTTCGTCAATGCTTGTATGATGATTTGTGGTACTTGCTTCAAAAGACGTGTTAGGAGAACAAAAATCGATATGGAATTTAAAAAACACTCAACAGCCTTACTAATATCCTCTCTATTGACCCCATTTTTATCCGCTTCAGCTCTAGCTGATTCTTTACCTGATGGTGTGCAACTTGCACCAGAACAACACTTAGTACGAGCAAACGATGCAGAAGCGGCGACGCTAGACCCTGCAAAAGCCGAAGGCTTACCAGAGATGCACGTAATTCGTGATTTGTTTGAGGGTTTAGTGATTCAAGACCGCGATGGCAATATCGTTCCTGGTGTTGCGGAATCTTGGCAAACCGAAGACAACCAAACCTTTGTGTTCCAGCTGCGTAAAGACGCAAAATGGTCGAACGGCGATCCTGTGACAGCGGATGATTTTGTCTATTCACTGCGTCGTGCAGTGGACCCGAAAACGGCTTCTCCCAATGTTTGGTATCTAAAACTTACTAAGATCAAAAACATCGCCGACGTAGCAGAAGGTAAAAAGCCACTGGATGATCTTGGTATCACCGCCGTCGATAAACATACTCTACGCTTCGAACTTGATAGCAAGGTGCCGTACTTTGTCGCAATGACAGGCCACACTTCGATGATGCCGGTACACAAAGCAACGGTTGAGAACAGCGAAAAGCCGTGGAGTGACCCACAGCAGTTTGTTGGCAACGGTGCATTTGTTTTGGATAAATGGGTGGTGAATGAACGCATTGAACTGAAAAAGAACCCAAACTACTGGGATAGTGCGGATACTCATCTCACAGAGGTGACATACATTCCGTTTGAGAACCAAAATGCATCGATCAATCGTTATGCGGTGGGCGAAGTGGACATCACCTCAGATGTACCAACCCATATGGCGCAAAAGCTGAAGAAAGATTACGAGCAAGCGTATACCGCGGTTCCGCTACTCTGTACTTACTACTACGCGTTTAACACAACACGTCCTCCGTTCGATGATGAGCGAGTTCGTAAAGCTGTGTCTTATTCGATGATGCGTGATGTGATCACGAATGGTGTCACACAAGTGGGTAATCTGCCTGCTTATACGTTTGCACACCAGTACACGGCTGGCTTTGATGCGACTCAGCCAGAATACAGCACATGGACGCAAAAACAGCGTGATGAAAAGGCGCGTGAACTGCTTAAAGAAGCAGGCTACGGTGACGGCAAATCTTTAGATTTCAAATTGCTGTACAACACAAGTGAATCGAACAAAGCCATTGCTGTGGCCATTGCCTCCATGTTGAAGAAGAACTTAGGTGCGAAGGTCGAGTTAGAAAACCAAGAATGGAAATCTTATCTCGTTTCGCGCAGACAAGGTGATTTCGATGTCATGCGTGCCTCTTGGTGTGGCGATTACAACGAAGCGTCAACCTTCTTGAGTCTGTTACGTTCTGGTTCGTCAGGTAACTTTGCTCGTTACAGCAGTGAAGCCTACGACAATGCGATGAACGGTGCATTGGCGGCAACCGATGAGAAAGCGCGCCAAGGTTTTTATGATCAAGCCGAGCAATTGTTGGCGGCGGATATGCCAATCGCACCGATTTACTACTACATGCAAGCGCGTTTGGTTCGCCCTACGGTTGGCGGCTTTGCCAAAAACAACGTAGAGGGTCGTATTTACTCGAAAGACCTCTATATCAAGAAGTAGCGCTCAAACAAGCGATGAATACGAAGCCCCGAAGACGTATCTTACGGGGCTTCTTTTTATTGCTAGCGAGTGGAGAGCTTATTCACGAGCGCGGCGACTCGTCTGCCAAGATACTCCGCTGTTGCAACGTCTGAGGCATGCAACTGGCCGTCTTCACCACCTTGTGCAACAATGCCACTTTGCACGCCGTAGCGATTCAGATTTAGCTCGCCAGAATTGCTGATCTTATCTAATCCGACCCATATCATGCCGTGCTGGTTAGTGAGTGTTTGTAGATACTGCAACGTCATTGACTGATCGCCATTCATTGCCCCACCACTAGTAAAGCCAGCCGCGATTTTGCCCGCCCATTTTTGGTAATACCAAGATTCACTGCTTGCATCTGCAAATGCTTTAAACTGCGCCGCTACGCCGCCCATATAGGTCGGTGAGCCAAAGATAATCGCATCGCACTCAGCAAGTTCATCCATTAGGTGAGGGTTTACAAAGCGTCCCTCAATAATCTCACTGCCATCAATACGGTGAGAGAGGATTTCATATTCACCTTGCTGCCGAAGGCTTTGTTGTTCAACGCCTGCGGCAATCGCGCGAGCTAGCTGACCAGTAACGTCGGTTTTAGAGAAATAAATAATCGCAATTTTGGACACAATAGTTCCTTTTTCATTGTTGATGTTGAATCGTGCAAATAAGGCTAAAACCTAAAGCGTAGTTGAGGTCAAGAGATGGTTTGAAATGAGCACAAACAAAAAGCCGATGTATCTACATCGGCTTTTTAGTGGATTATTTCTTTCTGCGGGTATAAATGCGTGAGGTGGTTTTTGGCTCCTCTGGCTTGGCTTTTTCTTTTGCCAGTTTTAAGACCGCTTTTTGAAGCATCAAGTTGTTCGGGTAAGTGATTAGGTTGCCGTTGTCGTGCTTGATCAACACATGGAACATACGAATTTCCTGAATCTCACCACTGATGTCTTCGTCTTTATCTACCACTTTAATTCGGTCACCGACACGGTATGGGAAGACAAAGAAAATCAGAAAGCTTGCTGTAATGTTACTAAGAATCGACCATTGCGCGATGAAAGCCACACCTAATACTGCGAAAATCGATGATAGGAACAGCGACACATCGCCATAGCCAATACCAGTAACGATCGCGAAAATCGACACAAACACGAACAAAAAAGCGACGTTGAAGCAACGCTGTATAAAGCTCAGGCGTGCTTTTTTAACCCCTTTGGATTCTGCTAAATTCAGAATGGCACGGTTAGCGATTTTCTTCAGTACACGATAAGCAATCAGAATGATGACGCCCATCAACACTTTATAGCCAATAGAGCCAGCCGTGAAATACTGGCTGATTTGCTCTAGATGCATCCAATGATTCATTTCTTCAACTCGAGAATATTAAGAAGGCGCGTGTTATAGCCGATTTTGTCTCTCAAGTAATTATAAATTTCGTTTCCGCATGAGATTTGTTTTGAACAAATTTTGAGCTATATCTCAGTTCCGAATTGAGAAGAGACGAACTCTGATATCTGGTGTGTTGGCTGCTGCTAATCTAGAAACGGAGCTTACGATCGTTATGGAAAATGGTAGGGATGCGATGGAAGAAGATGAAAGGGCAATCATGGGATTAGTGGTTATTGTTGGCTTTGTGCTGCTTTGGATATTTCTCGAAGAGTTTGGATACTTTGGATTACTGACTATCAATAAATAATGTATGGTCCGCCCCGTTATTGCAACTACAATTAAGTAATAACGGAGTTGGTTTGCGCTAATGTATTCGGAGTCC
>NZ_JAPHPY010000045.1:0-48437 GCF_026241575.1 Vibrio sp. Sgm 5 | reverse complement strand
GGCTACGACGATTGATGGGTGTAGCCGATCAGATCGTAGCTTCTAGATTTAGTTCCATCGATTTAAGCAACAAAGCCTACCTTTCCTGTAGGAAATAGGTCGTTTTTACTTTACGGGGATAAATTGATAAGTCTTTTTCTGTCATATGGTTAGACTTTAATAGTGATTTTATTGGGATTTTAGAGGTCGTATACTTTCCAATTATAACGTAAGAAAAATCTGAGTTGGAGTTGAAATTGTTTTTTTTTAATTTAGTTTTGATATCTTTCTATCGTGTTTTATCAGTTACATTAAATAATGCCAATATATAAAATGCAACGAGTTAGTACTTTATAATCAATGTTTAAGAAATTGCTAATTACCATGTATTGAAAACTGGAAAGTTAAACATCAGTTCAAAACACAATGTATGAACTCAGTTAACAAAAATAGTTAATGTTAGTTCGGTTCTTGTTCTGTTCAAACAAATAGGATTAATGGAAATATTATGAAGCTCAATAAATTAGTTTCGATCGTAGGTTCATGTTTATTTACGTCTTCTGTATTAGCAGCATCGGCGAATACCATCACTTTCCAAGGTGAGGTGACAGATGAAACATGTACAGTTTCAGTTAATGGTGAAAATTCTTCTCCAGTTGTGCTTTTGGAAACCGTGCCAAAGTCAGCGCTAGCAAGCAATGGTGACACTGCTGGTGCAACGGAATTTGAGGTCTCTATCTCTGGCTGTACTGGTAATGCTGCGGGTGTGCCAAACATTTCAACAGTGTTTGTCGGCAACCAAGTAACAGGCAACGGTAACCTCGGGAATACGGGCAGTGCGACGAATGTAGAACTGCAAATTTTAGACACGACTGGCTCTGCGATTGACCTCAAAGGCGGCTTTAAAGGTAGCAATGATCTTGCACTTGCCGCTGGCGAGAAAGCAAACAGTGCGACGTACAAAGCTCAGTACTACGCAACAGGTGCATCAACAGCAGGTACAGTAAATGCGTCACTACAGTACGCAGTCTCTTACCAGTAAGTTGTAATTGGAGAGAGGCTCTGTCCTCTCTCCTCGTTGTAAAGTGATGAGGTGATAATGTTTTTACGGTTTTGTGTTGTCTTTATCACGGTAATAATGAGCTTCTTTGCGAATGCCAATATTGTCATGACGGGAAGCCGAATTATATATCCAGAAGGTGAACCGTTCGTTAACGTTTACCTAAAGAACAAAAGCAAAAATGTCTTTATGGTTCAATCTTGGTTTGAGAACGAAGATGGGTCCAAAGCGACACAAAATGATGTGCCATTTGTTGTGTTGCCACCATTGGCGAAAATTGAGCCACAACGGGGTCAAACACTAAGGATAATCAAAGGGGTAGAAAAAGCACTTCCCCAAGATCAAGAATCAGTTTTTTACTTTAACTTCTTACAAATTCCGTCTAATGCCGCCATCGCTGAAGTGGCAGCAAGCAGCAATAAAATTGTGGTAACAGTAAAGCACAAAGTGAAGTTGTTCTACAGACCAAAGCAAGTAGTTAATTACAATAGAAATTGGAAAGAAGACTTTCAAGTTCAGCTCATAAATTATCAAGATGGAATCGCAAAGGTTAGACTTAGTAATAAGCAACCGCTGTATGTATCTTTGTCTGCAAATATGTTCATAGAGCATCTGGGCGAAAAGTGGTTCTCAGAAACTAAAATGATATCACCAAATTCATATCAAGATTTTACGTTCAAAAATGTAAAAGTTAAAAAAGGTGATAAAGCCGACTTGTTAATAACAACGATCAGTGACAAAGGAGCATTAATACCTAAGCGTTATTCCATTCAGTTTTAAATATTAATTTAGCTTTAGTGAGTAATATGTTGTTCGTCAAACGTTCGTATTTTATTTTTTCGCTTATTGCTGTAATGCCTACTTTAGCGAAAGAGCTCGCTTTTGACCCTTCACTATTCCATGGCGATGTGGATATTCAAAAGCACATGTTATCTGGCGATGCATTAAATGGTTACTCGTTTGATGATGGGCACTTAGTTGATTTGTATGTCAATGGCGAAATGGTTCTCCAAGGGAGTGTTGTTTCTTCTCGTTTGAATAAGAGAACTGAGCGCAAAGAGCCTTGTTTTTCTGCCCAACAACTCAAATTGATCGGGCTTAAGTTGGATGACAAAGCGAAAGCAAATCTTGGTTGTCAGCTTTTGTCTGACGTCGCACCAATGGTGAAGTGGAAGTATGACGAATCAAGCTTTCAAATGAATTTGGATATCCCACAAGCGGCGATGGAAAGTAAACCTCGTGGTTACATTGATCCAGAAAAATGGGATGAAGGTATGACGGCGTTGTTTGTGCGCCATAACACGAACTATTACCACAATGAGTACAAACGCGCAGAAGACAGTGATTACCTTTACAGCAACTTAAAAGTTGGGATGAATCTGGGCTTGTGGCAATTTCGTCATGATGGTTACTTTCGCTATTTGGACCATGATACAGAATATACCTCGTTGAATACGTACGTTCAGCGTCCTATTTCTTCAATCCACAGTTCATTGTTGCTTGGCGAGTCGTATACCAATGGCTCCATTTTTGGCAGCTTATCATACAGCGGTATTAAGTTATCAACGGATCAGCGCATGTGGCCGCAAAGCCAGTTGGGTTATGCGCCGGAAGTTCGAGGTGTTGCTGCCACTTATGCTCATGTAGTGATTAAACAGCAAGGCAAAATCATAAAAGAAACCGACGTACCACCCGGCCCTTTCGTTATCAGTGATTTGAACGATACCAAAAGTGATGGTGAGTTAGAGGTGGTCATTCAAGAAGCTGACGGTAGCGTAAGTTCTTTCAACGTACCTTACTCCTCGGTGTCTCTCTCCGTACGCCCTGGACAAATCATCTATAACACGGTTCTCGGTGATGTTAGAGGGTATGAAGACGTTAGCAATTGGTTTGCTGAAGGCTCTATCCAGCAAGGTGTAAACAACCGGATCACGCTTAACTATGGTTTGCGTATGGGGAAAGATTATCAAGCGTATCTGGCTGGTGGTGTCGTTGCGACGCCAATCGGTGCATTTGGCATGAACAGCATCTATTCATTTGCGCGTGTGTATGAGGAAGAAGAATACCAACGTGGGTGGCAAGTCGAGATGAACTATGGCCGCTCGTTTGATACTGGCACCAACTTTTCATTGCTCGCCTACCGTTATTCTTCAGAAAACTACAAAGAGTTGGAAGACGTTTTGGGCTTGAGAAAACAGCGAAAAAACAATAGCGATGAATATCAGTCTCAAACACTCAATCAAAGAAACCGTCTTACTTTGTCTTTGAGCCAATCATTGGAGAAATACGGTACGGTTAACGTTAGTGGTTCTCTAGTGGATTATTACGATGGTGAAGAGAGTATCGATTACCAAGCTACCTACAATAATCATTGGAGAAATGTGTCTTACAATATCAGCGTAGGACGTCAGTTTTATCACGAAGAGTTTGGCGAAGGTGATTATGAAAATACCGTAGCATTGAGTGTGTCACTTCCGTTCGACTTCTATGACCGTTGGTCGACGTTTGGGTTTAACTATACCCATAGTAAATCGAGTGAATCAGCGACGGCCAATGTATCGGGGACGCTCGGTAAAGATGCGCCAGTTTCTTATTCTGCCTACGGGGGGCGAGAAGGGAATAGCAACACTTACGGAGGAAGTTTGTACACTAGAACTCCTTATGGTGGCGTTTCGCTTTCTTCTGCAAATGGCGATGATTACAACCGTGTTTCAGCGGGTATTTCAGGAACGATGCTTGTGCACGATGGCGGTGTCACCCTAGGTCCTTATACCAATGATTCATTTGCTTTAATTGAAGCGAAAGGTGCGAAAGGTGCCAATGTAATGAATGGACAAGGTGCAAGAATCGATGACTCTGGCTACGCGTTATTGCCTTCGTTGATTCCTTATCGTTATACCGATGTGTCCTTGAAAAATAATGGGTTAAGTACTGGTGCGGAAATTAAAACCGGTAGTCGGAAAGTCGTGCCGTATTCTGGTGCCGTCGTAAAAGTGAAGTTTGAAACGTTGAAGGGAAAAGCAGTGCTGATCAATACCGTGCTCGATAAAGGGGGGATTCCTCCAATGGGCGCAGATGCTTTTGATCAGCAAGGGATAAAGATCGGCATGGTTGGGCAAGCTGGTCAGGTGTACGCCCGACTAAAAGAGACCAATAATGAAGTGATTTTACGTTGGGGGGCAGGGAATGAATGCAGCATCAACTATACCCCGCCGAAATCGGACCGAGTACTTCTCTTAACCGAACAAACCTGCATGATGAGGTAATTATGAAATATTCAATATGGAGCCTTTGCCTATCTATCTGGTTTGTGAGCATGTCTGCTTTTGCTACCTGTACAAAGTTGAACACAACGAACCAAGGTTATTTATCAAGCGAGGCAATCAATGCTGGTTATTATGTAAACAATAACTTTACTGGTGCTGCAGATGGGTACTTTGGAAACTATGGTTTACCTGGGGTAATTAATATCAACAGTGGCAGTCTTTTTCAGCCGGATGGCAGCGTTATTGCGACTTCAACGGCTTCGTTTTTAGGCTCAGCAAACCGAACGCCTTATGGCGATAAGCAGGTTTTATTTCGCTGCGACTTAACCGATAAAAACGATCTTTGGGAGTATTACTCAACAAACGGAGACGACAACTATGCTGGACGAAATGAAGTTCCGAGCATTTCAGGAGCATACTATTCTGACTATCGTTATGCCGCCTTTCGTCTGACTAATCTTGCAACAGGTGAGTACTATTCCCGCTATTGGAAAGCGAGAAAGCTTAACCCTGATGACATGTTTCAAGACAGCAATTACATCTATGTACACGCAGGAGTGTTCAGTGATGTCAGCGTAGAAGTCATCAAAGTAACCAGCGGGGCGGGTAATTACGGGTTGAACTATGGTCGTTTTTCTCCCACTCGTAACGGTGTACATGGTTATATTGCATTTAAAGGTGGCGGTCGAAGTTCTGGCTTGACTGTCGGCTGTGACCATGGTGGCGGTTGTTACAGTGGATGGTATGGAGATTATCCGGGGGCATGGGGGTGGGCGAATCAGCTTACGTTTATTCGTGGTGCGTTTTGTCAAGTTTCAGATTACACACCGCACGTACTCTTCCCTACGATGACTGTCGATGCGCTAAATAGTGGTGAATCATCAAGGTTGGCGTTTAGCATCGGTTTACTGTGTGAACTTAATGCTGCATCTGGCACCACATCTAACACAAGTACCAGCCTGACAGCGACACGTCCGATTGCGATCGGCTTATTGGTGAACTCTGCCAACGCAGTCAGTAAAGCTGAGCAACTTGGGCTAAAAACATCTGCGGGCGGTTTAACGTATTTGTTAAGCAATGAATACGGCAATCCAGGCGTAGCTCAGGGGGTCGGGATCAGAATATACGATAACTCTGGGTCTCCAATGAATCTGTTGCCTAGTCGTACGACTGGAACGGGTAATGCTGGCGGATGGTATGGCTTTAAAGAGGTCACACAATTGGAATCATCCAATGCATCTTCTGAATCCTACCGAGGTCACTTTACGGCTTCTCTAGAAAAACTCAGTGGTGAAACTGTTACAGCAGGAACTGTGTATGCCCAAGCGCAAATCATTGTCAGCTTTCAATAAGTTCACTTGGTTACTTCTCAGTATTGTTTTGGTTTTTTCGATGTCTTCTGTTCATGCTGCTGTCGATATAGATCGAACTCGTATTGTCATCAATGCCAATGACTTAGAAAGTGACTTTACCCTCGCGAATTCTGGTGAGGATAACGTACTTCTTCAATTATGGTCGGACAAAGGTGACCTCACTGTTTCTCCATCGGATGAGGAGACACCATTATTCGTTATCCCTCCTATTTTTAAAATGGCGCGGGGAGAAGTGCGATCAGTACGTTTGTTACTGAATCGAGCTGATTTAGATTTTGAGGATCGTGAAAACTTACTTTGGTTAAATATCTTTCAAGTGACGCAGGTATCCGAAGAGGCAATCACTGCCAATACTCAGCAGATTATGTTGCCTTTGAGACTTCGTTTAAAGGTGCTTGTTCGTCCAAAAGGTATCGAAGCCCCAGGAAAAAATGCGTATTCACAACTGCGTTTTGTGCGCGCAGGAGAAGGTTTGAAGGTGGTGAATCCGCTGCCTTGGTTTGCAAATTTTTTATCGATCAAAGTGGGTGATGATATCCATGAAAGAATCACCATCGCACCTTTTTCGAGCGTCAGCTTACCGCTAGGTCAACGTCTAAATTCACAACAAGTATATTTCGACATCATTGGAGATGACGGAAATACAACAAACTATAAAACTACCTTAGTTAATTAGCATTTAAGTGGTGGATTTATGAACTACAACTTTGAAAGGGAGTGTAGTGGTACGGTGAATTTGGCCACCTGATTAAGAGGTGATGTATGATCATCTCGATACTAAAGAAAGTGACATTATGACTAAGCGTGAAAGACGTACTTTTAACTCTGAATTTAAGCTTGAATGCGCTCAGCTGGTCCTTGATGGTTAGGATTCTCAAGGACTTAATCGAAGTAGATGACTCTTTCAGAGGAGCCCGTTTTGATCGACAGGTAGATGCGTGGCGATTTTATAGGCGATTTGGTCGTTCTCTCGCCTGATTTACTTAATTTAAACGGACTTATCCTAGGCTGAGACTGAAGTCGCCGTGATTCACGCATACTCATTCGGCGATGATCTAACAATTCATTATTCTTGGGACTGATGGTAAAGCCAGTAAACACCATTCTCTTTCCACATAACACACTGATACGGGTCATTGTCCGAAAAACCTTTGTACTGTTTGGCATACGTGAGCGGCTCCGCCTGCTTCCGGTTCTTCTTTTTTAACGCTAAGTACACTAGGGGAAGCGTACGTCCTCGTTTTCTGTTGGACAGAAAACCATAGTAACGCACCATTTAAAAATGGTGCTGCAGGATATGGCTCGCGTATCACAATATCATTTCTTCTTGTGTTAACGTTGTTGTTTTGCGCTTCCCGTCTCGATGACTGAGATATTTAAACACAACGGTGTCGCCACTGTAGTGACGTAACCTCGACGTCGATATTGGCAGGCGTTTCTGGTAACGGCTTAGGTGATTCACCGTTTATTTTAGCTTCTGGGTTTTCTTCGCGAAGTGGATGTTTCAGTAACGTTGTTATTGACGCTTTAAGAAGAAGTGCTATTGACGAGAGTCTTGGATGTGATCCGTGTTCGATGTTGATAAATTGACCTCGCCGTACTTTCGTCTGAGTAGTCCGATTAAACACTGACGCCAGTGATGTTTCACATGCTTCTTTTTAAAGTGTATAGGTTGCCAAGTGTTGTGCTTGTCTAAACCACCGCGAGTGACGGATAAATGAATATGCGGGTGCTAGTTTAACCCTCTGCCATAGGTATGAAGTGCGCCGAATAACCCAATCTCTAGTCCGCGCTTTTTTGCTCACTTAAGCAACGTACCTGCTGCGAGTAAGAACCAATCATTAAGCAATGTTGGATTGGCTTCAAAGAGTGGCCCAAGCTCACTCAGCATGGTGAACGTGATGTGTTGATGCTCACAGTCCGGCATGACATCAAGCTGAGTGTTTATCCATTGCTCGGTGGATTTGGTGTTACACGCGAGCATTCGTTCCACGCAAGTGATTTACCATAGGCTGAAAGTCTGAGCATGTTTCCACAGTACCTTTTCCCAAGCACTGTCCTTTTCAAACAGATGTTTTGTGGTTCGCGGAACAAACTCTTTTGGCGTATGTTGGCGACGCTTGCAATGGGAATATTGATCCAAGGGAAGGCCTAAATAGAAGAGAATGATGGTGTAAATAGTCGTCGGGTAAGGGAAGGATAGTGCACTCTGAATGACAATAAAATCAATGAATTATTAACACCCTAGCTCGATGCGTAGCATCGCTATCTTGGTCAAACAGAACAGAAACGTAACTTTTATCCATCTCGCCGACCTTGGTTTGCTAGCGCATCAAGAGACAGCGTTTACAAAACCGATCCTTACCTTTTTCAGCATCTAAAGATCACCGACCAGTCTTATTCGGTACGCAGTAAAGGTGCCGTTATTGGTGTAGATACAGTCCTCTCGTCATTGAGCGAAAAGATCAGTGCCACCGAACTTGGGATGAAGAAGGATGATGGCGTTGAAGCGTTTATATTCAACAACCGTGGTGAAGTGGTCGCGTCCAGCATCAACGTTTTTCACGAAGTAGATATTCCTGATTCATCGCTTTTGGCATTAAGCGAGCAGCAAAAAGCCTTGTTAGATGGCCGTGAGTTTGTGGTTTCGAATCAAAACGACTGGGGACCTTACGACTACACCCAGAGCGGCGAACCAGGTGGTTATGCTGTTGATGTACTCAACCTGGTTTCGCAGAAAACAGGCATGACGTTAGAGTTCGTTAATGGTTTCAGCTCAAGAGAGTTGGAAAAGAAATATCGCAAGGGAGAGATTGATATCCTCCAACCTGTGCTTGGCACACCGCCAGAGTTAGGTGTTAAAAGTGATCCTCTGTTCATAGGGCAGCTTGCGATTGCGACGAAAACTGCCAATCTAATGCCTAAGTCGTTGACGGAATTGGGCGATGACAGTATTGGTGTGGTGGCGGGTTTTGGTATGAAAGAATGGCTACTTGAACGCTATCCGTCACTGAATATTATCGAACAACCGAATCTCGATTTAGCAAAACGAGCGCTGCACATGGGTGACATTCAGTACCTTGTAGACAGTTACTTAACCATGGTTGAGATGAAGCGGTTAGTGAAGCTGACCGATATTCATGTCGGGTTGCTCGACGCGCCACCTTTGGAATTTTCTCTTTTTATGAAGGAGAAAGACAAAGACGTGGTTGCGCTTATCAACCAAGCGATCGCAGCGATTTCACCGGAGCAAAAAGTAGCGTTGCAAGAGAAGTGGTTCAAACCTCATCAATGGAGGGGGAGTTTTGCTCCGTATCCAGAGGTCTACGAGTTGGCGATTCAGAAGGACAAACACGACCTAATGAACAAAGTGACCATTGATGGTGAAAGTCGATTCCTCTACATCACCAAGTTGTATTCGACTCGTGGCACGATCGATTACTTTGCTGTGCTAGTTTCAGAGCAAGTCGTTACTGATGCTGTCACCAGTCGATTATCCAAGGCTATTGCGTTTACCTCTATCGTGATGGTTATTTTATTTCCATTAGCATGGAAGGTTGGCTCACCTATTGTGCGCCCAATTGTTGCGCTGCGAAAAGAGACCATCAAAATCAAAGACCGTCAGTTTGATAAACTCGTCCCGGTAGAAACGCGTATCAAAGAAGTTTCTGACTTGTCTGACTCAGTTACCGAAATGACGCAAGAGATTCAGCATTACGAGCAACAGCAAGAAGAGTTTGTTGAAGCCTTTATTCGCCTTATCGCGCAAGCAATCGATGACAAATCTCCTTATACTGCGGGGCACTGTAATCGTGTTCCAGAAATTGGCTTGATGCTGGCAGAGGCAGTAGAGAAGTGCGACACCGGTAAGTTCAAAGACTTTAAATTCAACAATGACGATGAACGACGTGAATTCCGTATCGCGGCTTGGTTACATGACTGCGGTAAGATCACCACGCCAGAACACATCGTTGATAAAGGCACTAAGTTAGAAGCCAACTACAACCGCATCAATGAAATTCGCACTCGTTTCGAAGTACTAAGGCGAGATGCTGAAGTGGAAATGTGGAAGTCGATATCCACCGGTGAACTGTCAAAAGAAGAAGCGCAAGCCAAGTTCGCTCAACGAGTTGCGCAGTTAGACGAAGACTTCCGATTTGTGGCTAACGCCAACGTAGGTGGTGAGTTCATGAGTGACGATAAGATTGAGCGCATTAAACAAATCGCCCAGCAAACTTGGTTGCGTCACTATGATGATCATCTTGGTCTTTCTCCATTTGAAGAAATGATTAAGCCAAAGTCTGACGTGACACTGCCAGTGGTCGAAAATCTTTTGGCGGATAAGCCCGACCATATTATCGAGCGCGTTCGCCCAATGGAATGTGCACCGGAGCATGGCATTAAGGTGCAAGTGCCAGAACATCAATACAACTTGGGTGAGGTGTACAACCTGACAATTTCGCGCGGGACGTTAACACCAGAGGACCGCTTCAAAATTAACGAGCATATGATTAGTGGTATCAAAATGCTGGGGGCACTGCCATTCCCTCCGGAGTTAAGTAACGTGCCGCGTTATGCTTCAACCCACCATGAGACGCTGAAAGGCACAGGCTATCCACGTCGTTTAAGTGCAGAAGATTTATCAACCCCAGAACGCATCTTGGTGATTGCCGATATTTTTGAAGCGTTAACCGCAGGAGATCGACCTTACAAGAAAGCCAAGCCAGTGAGCGTTGCTGTTGACATCATGTACAAGATGGCACTGGACGAGCATTTGGATATGGACTTGTTCTTGTTGTTCCTAGAGAGCGGGGTCTACCGTGACTATGCCAACAAGTTTATGCCAGCCGAACAGGTTGATGAGGTGGATATTGAGAAGTATCTAAAGTCCAAATCATCAGACGCATAAACCAGAGACCTTAGAGCGTTTAAACCCTACAACTTCAAAGAGTGGTGCATTCGTTGCCACTCTTTTTGTATCAGAACTTGGTAGCGTGTTGGTAAATCAATGTTGCTTGGGGTAGGTAGCAGTTCTGCCGCTTCTTGTAGCGAGAGACCGGCAAAGGGATGTTGATCGTGGCAACTGAGCAAGGTCATTGCTAAGGCATAAAAATCATCGTTCTTACTTGCCTGACCGATACGCAGACAAGGGCGTGTCGCACTGTAGGCTCGGCTAACGGTTGTATGTGAATGCTCTCGATATTTAGCCTCAACTCGAATCACACTGCCAAAGTCGATAAGCCGAACTTGGTTATTTGGCGTCACGATGACGTTATGTGGCTTGATATCGCCATGCAGATAACCCGTTTTGTGTAGATTGAGCAAAGCGAATTCAAGCTTGGTTATTAAATCTTGAGGTAATAAATCAGGTTCTATCGCGTTAAGTGTTTTGCCTTCCAGATATTGACTCATTAACCAGTCGGCGTGGTTTTGCGAGCCATAACCATGAAAGTTTGCCCAGTAATCCGACGCGTATTTGGATAGAAAGTCCGCTTCCGCCATCAAAGCCCGTTTCTCAGCCAAGCTTCGCGCTACCTTGATCGCCACAGTGCCATACAGTTTGTGCTCGCACTGAAAAACGTTTTCGCTCAAAGGCGCTACATAAGTAACGCCACAGGCTCTAAACAGGGTTTGATTGGCGAACGTATTCATCACTAAATGCTCGCAGGTAACACAAAGCCCGCAAAGAAGTTCGGTACGAACGGATTGTTCTGGCCTTGAGTTTTAATCGTCAAGCGAACCTTGTCGCCATTGTAATCAAACTCAAGTTGGGTACTTTGCGAAGAGGTTGAAGTGACGCGCGGCTCAATCAAGCGGAACCATGCCCAACTGCCTTTAAACTGTTCATTGGCAATCGGCGTTGCTTGTTTTTGTAGACGCACCGTTAGTGCATCTTGCGCGACAGAATCACCTTTCCAGCTTTGTTGTGTCCACAGCATTGGACCGTGTTGATAAGTGAAAATCGGTTTTTCAGCCCGAATGGAAAACTCAGTCAATGCCGAGCTCATTTCTGTTGGTTTCATCTGGAATTGAATCGCAACGTTTTTCGGGTCAGCTAAAAACAGGGCAGAGCGAATGTCTTTGGCTTTATCAAACATCAGCCAAATTGCAGGATCTAACGCAAAGCCAGTATTTGGCAGCAAGCCGGACATAAACGGCGCTCGTTGCTCTGTTGAGAAGCCTTTCAACATGGTTTGATAGAAGGTGTCCAACGTGCCATCGGTTTTAAAGAAGGCAGCAACATCTGCCGTGCTTGCGTCGCTGTTGGCACTTTTCTTAAATGGGTAGAAAGCCGCGATGGTGTTTTCATAAGGCTGGTAGACTTCGCTGTTCCACATACTATTAAGGTATTGGTGAGCTAAGTTCATTACCAACTCATTGGTTTGTACTGTCACATAGTCAATCACTTCACCGGATAGCGGTGGTTGGGAATCGGTCAGTGACGCCAACTGCGCGACCGGATTTTGCGCCTTTAAACCTGCAGATAACGTTTCGTAAGCCACTTTGTCTGGCGTGTTAGATTTGTAGAACTGATCGAGCCATTTAGCCGTGTTCGCAAAACCTTCCAGAACGGAATCTATTGGTTTCTTACCCTGATCGTCTGGCGTCACTTGTTTGTGGAAATCATTAAACGTCAGTGTGATTTGGCGAGCGGATTCCTTTTTCTCGTTGTCTTGCGCAGCATTGGCAATCTCTTCATCGGTCTTCTTCTTCGCATCTTTTGGCTCTGGTAGAAGAACCGAAGTGTAGTTGCTGATGGTGGTAAACAGCTTAGACATTGGATTGTTTGAGGCATTGTTGAGCACGTTCAAGCTGGCATTCAACTGCTCAGAACCGGAAATGGTTTTCACCTCGATGCTGTTAATAAAATCGCGCCAGTAATTGATGTAATCGTTCTGATACATGCGTTTTAAATCGTGGCTGATTCTATGCATCTCTAGCGCACTTGGTGCTTGCCCTGCGATGCCCTCATAAGCGGATAACGCTTCGATAAGAAGAGGGGATTCCACCGAAAGATCCAGCTCGTTAAAGCCAGTCGGTGTGTACAAGTAAGGCACGAAGTAACCCACGTAGCCAGGTTTGAATTGGTATATCTGATTGAAGTTGGAGCCAAGTTCTTTACGCACATCGATACGTTTCTCGTACGCATGATCGTTCAAAATGTGTTGGTAGAGTAGCGTCTCGATGTTGGATTGATTGATGACTTGCTTTGCCAACCCTTCAAGCTCTTGATTGGCAGTTGTCGCCACCAAGTGCTGGTTAAACACGTCGTCGAGCAGCACTTTAAGCTGAGCAACGTTGGTTTTGTCTGCTTCGCCTTGGTGCTCTAAGTTTGCTAGGAAATAGCTTTTGAGCTCTTCAATATTGGTACGATTTTTATCAAACAACAGTCGATAGTCATTCAACAGCTCGAGCGTTCTGGCTTGATCTTCCAAGTTCACATACACATACAAGTCGCTCTCAATGGTGTGCGCCATAGAAGGGATCAGCACTTGTTGCAGCTCTTTGGTGTAAGCCGCTTCAACTTCTGGTTTGATGGTCGCATTCGGTAGGAATGGCAATGTATACCAAGGTTCAGGCTCCTGATATAGCGCGTAAATACGATGCATGGTGTACAGGTTTGGAATGTTGCCCACCAGATCTTCTTTACTGTATGGCTGTGCTGCGATCGCTTCTTTGTAACGCTCTAACATGCCATCGGCTTTGGCTTCACGATTGGTTTGATAATCGAAGTCGAGCTTGAGAATCGTCAGTGTACCAATCAATAAACCGAGCCAAATTAGGGTGTAGGCGGTTTGGCTGAACCACAACCAATTCTCTTTATGGCGGTTAACTCCGACTAAAGTGTTTTCATTTAACACGACATGAGACATCAAATGCTGAGCAAACAAGGTTTGTTGAACAGGCATTTGTTGGTGTTGCTGATATTGCTCATTGCCTAGGGACTGATTGACTACGTTCGCCAGTAAATCATGCTGCGCGAAATCACTGCCACTGTGGGTAAAGTAGAAGCCGCGGAAGTTGAGCCCATCTGTGTATTGGTCACCTCGATGCAAACGCTGTAAGAAGTGCCACAAATTCTGTTTAAGCAGACCAAATTGGTATGGCGCACCACAAATGGCATTGCGGAAATCTTGGTTAAGCTGCGCTCCCAACGCATTGCTCATGTTCGAGATTAACTGACCGATGAGGTGGTCGTATTCGTCATTGAACCAATCGGCATCAATGCCACCATGTTTTTGCACTGGGCTGGTGGCGCCGAACACTTCATTGCGTCTCGCTTCATCAAACGCAGAAAAGAACTGACAGAAATCGCTCACTTGGCCCATGTTGGTTAGGACATTGTAGACAGGTAAGTTCAAACCAAATGAACGATTAAATGCTTTGATTTGCGATTTCAATTGGTCGGCTTTTTGTGAAAGTGTTTCACTATTGCCAACTAACTGTTCAATTTCTGTGGTGAGCAACAAGCCGTTAATCGCTTGTCTCGGGCGCCATTTATTGAGGCATTGACACAGTGTTTTTAAGTAAAGCGGTTGTTGATCTTCGCCCATGCTGACGGAAATCAGAATTGAGTGTTCACTGAGCCAAAATAGAATCGGAAACTCAATGTCGTTGCCAAAATCATCCACTTTATAAGCTTCATAACCCATCTGCGTGATGATGCTTTTGTCTTTGCTTGGGTTATCACTGAGTAACAGGTAAATCGGCTGATCGTAACGGCTGGTTAAGCGCTTTTTACGTTTTTGTACGCCGAGCATTTTCTTGAAGTGGAAAGCGAGTAACTTGGAGCGTTTGATAATTAGTGCACGTTCTTGGTCTTGCTCAAGACTCTTTTTCACCTTGCGGTTGATTAACCAAAAGCAAAGCCCAGCAGACAGAAGTGCCACAATGGTTGTCGTGATGACGCCTGTCCACAAGAAATCAGGATACGCAACAAACCAAGTCAGTAAGCCGCCTAAGATTGCCAGAAGCAGAAGGGTAACAAGGCTCCAAATGATTGCCTTTTTTCTTGTCGGTGTATTTGGGTTGTCTTGCGTCATCGTGACTCAACCTCGCTTTGTTTGTTTTTGTTATGCACCACTAAGCCGTTGATGTTGGCATTCTCTCGATACCAATTATTGATGGTTTTAGCTTGTTCTGAGTTGTCACATCGAACGATGACACGAACGTAGGAGTTGATGTTATCCGCAACAGGTTGATAGTTGGATGTCGGCAGTTGGGCGATAAACTTCTCGGCGTTTTTAAGGTTAGAGAAGGTCGCAAGTTGAACTAGCCAATCAGTGTCCGCTGCAGGGCTCGTGACTAGAGCGCTCGTCGTCTCTGGCGTCGAAGTTTTCGCTTGTGGCGTCACGGCTTTTGGTTGGCTCGGCACTGGACGAGGTGGTTGAGTGGTGTTTACCGCGACTTTAATGCCTTTTAAATCGTCGTCAGTGCTGACATAAACGATGTCTTCTGCACGACCAGATTCAATATAGCGCTGGCTGTACTCACCAAGTTGGACAAAATCACGTGCCCGCTGTGGTTTGGTTTTGTTGTACCAGAAATAGGTGAGTGCAACACTCAAACCAATGACCGTTAAGAAAAATAGTGTGGTGACAAGGTAACGTTTCTTGCGCGTAGGCTTACGTGTTTTAGGTACCGAAACCTCAGTATGACAATAGATTCCACTGGCTTGTCGGTACTGACTTAAAATCTGCTCTAAGCGGTAGGTAAAACTCTTTAGCTGTTCGCTGCCTGTTTCGCGGTACTGACCTTTAAACCCGATATTGAGGAACAGGTAAACCACTTCTAATAAGTCGATCAGCTTGTGCGGTTGGCGCGCTGCTTTCTCTGCCACAGTAAAGAAAAGCTCACCACCGTTGCGCATACCAAACAGTTCACTGAGTAAGGTTTTGTTTTCCCACCCACGTTTCTCACCCCAATCGGTGTAGACAATCAACTCATCCAAAACCACGGCATACAGGAAACAGAGCTTGTCGATCACGGCGACTGGGTAGGTCAACTCGGCACCTTTGGTTTTAATTTCATTAATGGAAGCCACCAGTTGATGCCTGAGCGTGGTGATGTCTTCGGGCTCCGGTAAAGTGTTGATCTTGAGTGTGACTGCCAACAACTCAGAACTGATGTTGATCAGCTGATTCTCGGCTTTATCGAAATGATGTAAGAACCCAATATTGGCTTGCGCAGCGTTGACCGAATGCCACTTTACGTCTGGCATGTCGGTGTCTTTACTCACGAAGTCGTTTTCGCTGCTGTCCCAAACTAAGGTATCTTCATCCAAATAGTTCATAACTTACTACCTCAGTGCGTACAGCATCACTTCTAGGTCGCCAACACGTGTATCGACGTGCAGCGCTAGTGCATCGCGGTTTTCAATCATTTCTAACCAATTGCGGTCTGACGTATCCACTTCAAAATACGCTGTGCCTCGTATCGGTTTTAGTTCGCTTGGTGCAACAGGAAGCGGCGTCAGTTGCACGCCGGAAAGAGCATTACGCACAATCTCGACAATCTTGTTATTGCTACTGAGTTTGGCAGCGGCAGGGAACAATTCGTTAAGCTCGGTGCTGCTTATATTGGAACGGACACTGAGAACGAATCGGCGATCGGACAGGTTGTGACCATCTTTTACTAACGTGCGAAGCAAGCGGCGTCGTTCAAACAACGAAGTGTCGAACGCAAACTCAATCACCGAGTCTTGTTGAACCAGCGTGAGCATATTGCGCAGATTCGAAAAAAGCGGATTAAAGCAATCATACAGGCGATGGAAATCTAACGGCTGACACGGTTCTGGAATCGCGGGTGTGGATGCCATGACTTGCGCTTCAAACTTACGTAGCTCCAAATAAAGCTGATGGGTTTGAAACTTTGGATTCGACAACGACAAATCAAACCACGGAAGCCAAGTGTTGAGTGTTTGCAGCCACAGGTAATCCTGCATCATCGACTGTGGACTCTTTTGCCCTTGTCCGGCTTGAATACGTTTGAGCAAGCTGGTGGCGCGGTTGGAGGTGAGGGCATGAATCTCTTTCAAACGTTCAACCAATAACTGTGATGCACCGTAATGCAAACACGCAGGAATAAAGGAGCGGTCTAGCATCACTTCACCTGTTTCGCTGCATTCCAACACTTTGGCGAAAGGAATCAGGGTAAAGCCAGAAGTGTCTTCGCCTTCGAGTTTAATCGCTATATTGAGCTGCGCGACGTCCACTTCAACGCTGGCATTCTCAGAGGTTGAAGTATCAAACACATTGATGGTGCGTGTGAGATAGCGGCTTTGTTCCGATTCATCGTTGGCGTAATCATTATTGCCTTGTAGAGAGACGGGCAGTGCTAAGTAAGCCATTTTCTCAATCGTACCGTGCGGCACATCTCTGGCGACTTCGCGTTTCAGTTCGAAATGCGTGCCATCTGGGAACAAACCCGCGCTAGAAGAGACGGAAAGCTTGCCAATTTTAAGTAGATCGTGATTGATCACTAAGTCGGTCACACCATAGTAAGGGGCATAACCAGCAAGTGTTTCGACGTTTTGTCTGACGTAGTTTTGTGTGTATCTGTCTTGTTGTTGAAAGTGTTGTGGGGCAATGAACATACCTTCTTGCCAAACGACTTTTTTATATGCGTCCACGTGATTTCCCTATCTACTGAATCGAGTTAAAAGACATCCCACCAAGGCGAATCTGGTGTCACGGTTTGCAATGCTGCCTTGTTACCGCTGATCTTTAACTGGATATATTGTTCTTCTTCCTGAGGCGTGGTTGTCACTACCGTCGCCGTGCTTGCATCATATTCGGCAAATTCCACCAATACGCCGATGTACTGGGTGGTTTTATTGATGTCTAAGGTTTGTTTGCTATTGCTGTCTGGCATCACCACAGGCAACACTTGTTTCGATACCAAGTTTGCGCCCAAAAGGCTTACGTCATCGTTGTACAAATCGATAAACGGCAATTGCTTAAACTGTTGGGCATCGGTTAGTTGATACAAGCGCACTACCACGGGATTGGTACTGTTGTTGGCACTTGGGTTAATCGTTTTCTCGGCGCTTACCGCCAGTTGATATTGCGTCACAACCGGTGTTGGGTCAGATGAACATCCCACAAGAGCGAAAGCGAGTAAACTTAGCCAAATCTTCATCAGCTTTCCTCGCTTTGCTTTTGCATGTTTTCCATAAACATCGCTTTGAACTGGCGACGAAAATCACCGTTGTCTTGTCGATGTTGGAAATGTTTGCGGTAGATTTTCCAATACTTCTTGTCTTTGTTACTGAACAGTCCGCCAGACACAAATTCGCTAAATTGATTCTCTAGTTGGTTCGGAGCGAATTCATTGAGGAACTGATCGAGCGTTTTGTCCAACGCATCAAACAAAGCATCATGTGCAAGCGGTGGGTTGCGAAGGTATTGCTGATTCTTCTCGGTAATCGTGATCAGCTTTTTGATGGAGGCTTCCAGCTCTGACGTTGGAAGATGGTCGCTCGGAAGATACTCAATCTCCGTAGACCGTTCCATTGCTTGCTGCTGTTTCGATACTTCATCCACTTCAAAGTGGTCCGCCAGTTTGTCATCGTCGATGTCTTCAAACGGGTCAGAGGAGAAGGGGTCATCGCTCATTACACTTTGGTGAGAGTAATGAACTTCCGATTTCACGGGTTCGACGATGTCACCTTCATCGAGAAAATCGACATTGTCTTCCAGTTGCAGGTCGAACTTGGTCGCAAAGAGGTCATCGGATTGCTCTTCGACAGGCGCTTTGCTCGACGTGAGTGTTGATACCAACATCGAATAGCTTTCGATCTTTAAAATGTCGCCATCGTTGAGTGGGTAATCTTTGTCTCTCACCATAGCTTTATCGTTAAGGCGAGCCGGGTTCTTGCCGGTACTCTTCACCAAATAACCTGTTTCAGTGAGACGAATTTGTCCGTGACTACGCGAGATGCGCTTTGATTGATCGGGCAATGCCACTTCACAAGAAGCAGAACGCCCAAACTGCCCGCCAGACTCGGGCAGATAGATGACTCTTGAAGTCACCACCTCTTCAGAGGGTACAGAAATCAAATGTATGCTGATCGCCACTTGTTATCCCTCGCATTTAGCCAACGCTGTGTTGAAAGCGGTTAAGAAACCAGAATATTTGTCCAAAAAGCGGTTAGAGAAATACACGCCCATTGGCTTGGTTTCGAATACTTGAGAATAGAAGTAATCGCTTGGAAGAGAGGCTTGGTTGATTTCCGTATGGAACACTCGTTCATCTTCCAGTGCGACGTCAATTTCTCTTTGTTTTAAAAGCCTTAGTAAGACCTTAGCATCTCGTGGCTGCTTAACGACGTTGTATCCATTACGTTTCAGCCAAAACCATGTGCTTGAGCCAAATTCTGCCGAGAACTTAAGGTTCAACTTTGACAAATCATCAAGCTTAGGCTTTACACCGGGACCAAAATACCAACGCAGTTTTTGCTCGGTAATGGGAGCAGACAACGTTGCGTAGCTGTCATGTTCTCTGGTTTTCGGCGAGACGAAAAAGCCATGTTGTTGACCACTGTGCACGTGAAGCTGTGCGTCAGACCATTCTGTCATGGTCAGTTGGTAAGGTTGTCCCATTTCGCCCAGCGCGCATTTGACGCGATTAAGCGCAAACCCATCCATGTTTTGATTTTGGTGAGTTTGGTACGGTGCCCATTTGTGGGTCGCAAGCAGCAATCGATCGGGACCAATCCAAACTTGTGCCCATGCTTCGAACGAGAATAGGGCACCAAGCAAAATAAACAGCGATGAAACCAGCTTGGTTATTTTGCGGAAAAAGCTCACCCCACAGCTGACCGCCGCCTCTTGAACAAGAATCGAGGTGGTGACGAGATGGGGTGAATGTACGCTTCTAAACATCATGATTCGTTACTACTGAATATCCAGTTCAAAGCCCTGTGGCGTCGACGCAGCGGTGACCGTCACTTGGCTAATCGGTTGTTGTGCGCTCAGGCGCGCGATGCATTCTTCTGCCAATTTCGGCATCAAAGAGCGGTTAATGATTTGCTCAACCGCACGACCACCTGTCGTAGGGTCGGTGTTTTTGCTGACAACCAAATCCACAAAACCAGCATCCCACGTAAAGCTCGCTTGATACTGTTCTGCCAGTTTTTTGCGAATGCGGTTTAGTGCGATTTCGGTGATCTTCGCTAGTTCATCATCGTTGAGTGGGTAATAAGGCACGATGGTGGTACGCCCTAAGAACGCTGGTTTGAAGTAGCGTTGGAGATCGGGACGAATTGCTTCGAGTAGCTCATCGTTGCTGATGCGTTCGGCGTTTTCATCACACACATCGCAAATTGCTTGATCTGCAGCGTTAGAAGTCATGATGATTAAGGTGTTTTTGAAATCCACCGTGCGACCTTCACTGTCTTTGATGTGTCCTTTATCGAAGATTTGATAGAAGAGGTCATGAACGCCCGGATGCGCTTTTTCCATCTCATCCAAAAGCAAGACAGAGTAGGGATTGCGGCGAATCGCCTCGGTTAACACGCCACCTTCACCAAAGCCAACATAGCCGGCAGGCGAGCCAAGTAGCATTGAGATTTTGTGTTCTTCTTTAAACTCGGTCATGTTGATAACCGTGAGATCGTTGCTGCCTCCGTAAAGCTGCTCAGCGAGCGCCATAGCGGTTTCCGTTTTACCGACACCACTTGGACCACACATCAAGAACACACCGATTGGCTTGCGATTATCTGTTAAGCCAGCGCGTGAGATTCGAATCGCTTTTGCCAGTTCTTGCTTCGCCACGTTTTGACCGATAACGCGTTTATCCAGCTCTGATTCCAGTGACAATAGGCGAGCGATTTCGTCACTCATCATGTTGCCGACGGGAATGCCTGTCCAACCGGAAATGACTTGAGCAATGGTCGCGTCATCCACCATCGCATTAACTAACGGTTCTTCGCCTTGAAGCTCACGTAATTGGTCGAGAAGGGCATTTAACTGGCTTTGCTGAGTGTCGTCCGGCGTTTCACTTTCTGTGATGCTTTGTTGAAGCGCTTTAATCTCATCAACCAAGGTAATCTCTTGCTCCCAACGAGTTTGGTAGTCAGCTAATTGAGATTGGTTGGTGGTGATTTCTTGCTTCAATTCGGCGATCTCTTCTGCGCCTGTGCCAAACAAATCAAACTCTTTCTCCAAAGCAGACTGCTCGTTTTGTTGATAACGAATGGTTTGCTCTAACGCTTCAATCACTTCTGGTTTCGCACCTTGAGTTAATGCAATACGCGCACTAGCCGTGTCTAGCAGGCTGATCGCTTTATCTGGCAATTGGCGAGAAGGTAAGTAACGAATAGATAGGTTGACCGCGGCATCAATAGCGGATTCTGTAATAAATGCGCCGTGGTGGTTTTGCAATGAAGCCGCAATGCCTCGCAGCATTTGTTTGGCATCTTCTGCATTTGGCTCTTCTACCGTGACGACTTGGAAACGGCGAGTCAAAGCTGGATCTTTCTCGAAGTACTTTTTGTATTCTGCCCATGTTGTTGCGGCAATGGTTTTGAACTCACCACGCGCAAGAGCCGGTTTCAATAGGTTGGCAGCATCGTTTTGTCCTGCTGCACCACCAGCCCCGATAAGCGTATGTGCTTCGTCAATAAATACAATGATTGGTACATCGCTGTTTTTCACTTCATTGATGACGTCTTTAAGGCGGTTTTCAAATTCGCCTTTTACGCTTGCTCCTGCTTGTAATAAACCTAAGTCAAGCGAATGGAGTTGAACGCCTTGCAACGCACTTGGCACTTCATCTGCTGCGATTCTCAGCGCTAAGCCTTCAACGACAGCGGTTTTACCCACACCCGGCTCACCAACAAAAATAGGATTGTTCTGGCGTTTACGACAAAGAATGTCGATGGCTTTTCTCACTTCAGAATTACGCCCAGAAATCGGGTCGATATTGCCTTCAATCGCTTGTTGAGTCAGGTTGATGGTGTACTTGCTTAATGCGTCGTTCGCGCTTGCTGTGTTTGCGGCTGAACTTGCTTCACCTGCGCTTTGTTGTGTTGCTCGCTTCACCGGCGTTTTATTGATTAAACCTTGCAGTGACTCGGTCGACACGTTCTGTAGTGATTCGAGATTGTTGCTCGATACGCCCATGACATTCTGTTGCAGCAGCGCTTGAACGAGATGCAGGCTGATGATTTCACCATGACCATAGTTAACGGAGGCAATCATCCAAGCGTCTTTGAGTAGTTCAGTCAGTGCATGGCTGAGCGTTGGTTGGCTGTCTTGTACTTTTGGTAAGCGCTCGATGCGATTTGCTAGTTCACTGGCAAATTGATCTTGGTTGATCTTCTGACTTTCAATCAGAGTTTTTAAATGTGTGTCTTGCTGATTCAATAGCGTGAGCAGCCAATGTTCCGGCTCAATGGCAGCAACGCCTTGGTTCATAGCTGCACCCGCAGAAGCTTCCAATGCACGTTTTAATTCTGGCGATAACTTGGCGACTAAATTTGTCAGCGTTACTTGTGTCATAACCTTATCCTTGTCTTTTGCGCGATAACCTTCTTTGTCGTCGCGGTGTCTACCTAGCTATTTCAGAAGAATACGAATCCGCTCTGTAGGTTTACGTTCTGGGGCGAGGCAATCCACTTCACCCAATTTCGCGGCTTGGTCTGGTTGAGCAGACAGCCTTGGTTTTTCGAGATACGCACGCTTAACGTTGAGATAAATAGAAATCGGCGTAGCGTCTCGTAAATAATGTTGAATGAGCTGGCGCATGTGGCTCGCCAACTGAGTATCTCGATGAATTTGATGCAGTTCTTTGCGGTTGGCAGGCTGGATACTCACCACCAAATGTTGGTTGTAAGTCATGCACGTTTTGCCAATGAGGAAACCCTGTCCGATTCCGCTGTTATAGTCGTCTTTCTGTCCTAAACGGGTAAGAGAACTAGCGGGTAACTGGCGACGTTCATGGCTCTTAGTCGACACATCGATTTGGTAAGGGAAGTAGTCGTTAAGGATCTGCTCTAACGTTTCTAAGTTACGATGCCCTTGAGCGAACAACAGCGAATACTGGAACAGTGCGCCGTGTTCGTGTTTCAGGTTCGCCAGTTGTTTGAGTAGGTCGGTTTTTTCTTTTGCCAACTCTTTCTGCACCAAGAGGTGAGGGGCAAGTTCTAGCTGCGCGGCAAGTTCAAAATGGCGTTGATTGAATACGTCTAAAAAGTCCTTGAGTGCGTGATCGTCGTTATGCAGTGCAAACAACAATTCCTCATAGATGTAGTTTGGGATAACCCCTTGTGCGCCAGATAGTGCTTGCTGCGCAATACGAACTTTGGCGCTATGGTCACTGAACGAAAAGTACTGAATATCGTCGGCATCACCATGAGGCATGGCTTCTGCTTTGAGCTCTAACTTCAGCTTGTGCCCAGAGCGTTTTGCCATTTGCATCAGCAATCGCATTGCTTGAGCAAAGTCGTACTCATGTGGGTTCGCTTTCAAATCGTTAATCAGTGACATCGACATCATCTATCTTCCACGCTACATCGAGCGCTGGCTCCCGTGGATTTTTGGATAACGCCTCGCAATGCCATCTTTGCCATAAAGACGAATTGTGAGCTGAATGTAGCGATCAAAACTACAGAACTGTTGGAAGAAGCGATTCAACACATCGGTGAAAGTCAGATAGTTGCCAGACGTATCGAGAGTGATTTCAATCTCTGTGCCCGGAGAGAAGACATTCTTGCCAAGAATACGCATTGATGAAACCTGCGAGCGCACTTTTACTGACTGAATCATCTGAATTTCATCGCTAACCAACTGGTTGCGGCTACACAATTGCAGCATTTGCTTAAGCTGCTGAGTAGGATCTTCGGAGTGCAAAAGTGACGAGAAGTTACTGTTCAGTAGTCCGATAAATTGCCAGTGCATATTGGCATCAGATTCGCGTTCTATCGGAGCCGACGGCGGGTAGAGAGAATGAAAATCGCCGGGTAAATCGATCGGCTCTAAACAAGTCATCTCACCGTTGATGGTGCATGCTTGTTTGCCATTGGTACAAAGAAGGCGAGTGCCATAGAGTTTATTGAATTCGAGCTCTTGGTTGGCGTTTAGGCTGATCGCCAATCGCAGTTCACCTGTGGAATCTTTTCGGCTTTGCCAGTAATCGCAATGTGGGTCGCTCTGGTAACTGTCTTTAAACAGTGGTGTCAGCAGTTTTTGACCGCTCGACGTAATCTCAAACACATCCAAAATGTCGACCACTTGAATCTCGTTATCGGTATGCGCATCGGCATTAACGGAGATTGTCAAGCTGCGTTGGTCATAACTGGTTGGTTCGCCCGTCTGCTCGAAGAGGTTAACCGCAGGCACGACATTGAGCTTAAACACTTGATTGTCAAAAAGACGGATAAACTCCATCGGCAAAGAGTGCATAAATAGGTTTAATACCACAGTGGCGCAATCATGTTGCTGACAGGCTTCACCAAAGCCTTTAAGACGGAAGAACTGACGTTTCTCTTTGAAGAAGAAAAATTCGTTCATCAAATGGTAGCCAGAAAATTGATTGCCTTTTTGTGGCAGAAATTGAAACTGCTTATCGCTGATTCGGCTCTTTAGCTGATTGGCAGCCAAGACGGCATGATTCTCACCATTGATGTCGGAAATCGATATTGCACGCGCTTCACTGAGCAGCAGTTCAACCAAGGAATCGGCATTGTTCTCGAAACCTTGAACGAAGAAGTCGAGATCTTCTAACGCTAATTGACTGAAGTGCACATCATCATCGCCAGTAGACAAAGTGAGCTGAATAACGGCGGTAGTTTGTTCACTTCCTTGAGGGCGATTGAAGTCAAAAGGCGCGCTGCTTGCCTTGGTGTCAATCAGTGAAAATGGTGTCGTTTTGAGTTCATCCGTTGTGGTGAACAAACATGTTTTTCCTTGCGATTCGGAAGAAAAGCGTGTGCCTTTGGGAAGCGTCGTGCTGTCTGTGGAAGACGCGTCTGTGCTCATTTCTAGATACGCTACACTTGGCACCGTTTGAATGTAACTTGGGTAGAGTACGCCAAGTAGTCCTTCGACAACTTCAGGGATTTGCTCAGATAGACGTTTTTCAACGTTGGCATTCAGTAGTGCCACGCCATCCAATAAGCGAGCCAAACTTGGATCTTCGATTTGTCCCTGATGAATATTGAGGCGTTGTGCGTGTTCTGGATGTTCAGAACCAAATTGACCGAGGGCTCGGCGGACAAAAGTCAGCTCTTGTTCGTAATAACGCAGTAGAGGATCACTCATACAAATCCTCCTTCATATCGGTAGTCATGTCGCTTAATGAAATCTTGGAATCAAAAATCAGCTCTTTTTCGCCCTGTGCCGTTTTGGCTTTGGCGACGATATTGAAAGCGATGGTGTTTTCTCCCGCTTTACGTTCAACAAGTTCAACCATGACTTGGCTTAGGCGTGGCTCGAAATGTCGAATGTAGTTTTCTAGTTTGAGGGCTAATTGCTGGTGGTCGAGACTGGCACTCAATAGGTGCACATCCTCGATGCCAAAACGGTAGTTAGAGCGCTGTACTTCGGTTAAACGATCATCAATGCTCATCAGTGACGCTTCCGAATCGAACAGACGAGTCAGGTGATATTTGATGTCCTCGATATCATCTCGACGAGTCGTAGGGGCAGTTTGCACAAAGGTACGCCAAAAACTCATTACGCCACCTCATCCAATTCTGTTGTCAGCACCACTTCGCCACTGAAATGGTCGTATTGATACTGCGGGACGATACGCAATGTACAGACGAAATTGCCCGGATGATGGTCAGAGTCGCACACGCTGATCTTTGCAAAACTCAAAGGGTATTTTGATAGGGTTTCTTCGTTGGCGTACGCAACGTTACTAGAGAATTTTTCAACCCATTGGGAGAGGAACAACTCACACTCAGCAGCTGTTTTGAAGCTGCCGATCATTTCGCGTACTTGTACTTTGAGATAATGTGCAATACGGCAAGACATCAACGAGGTTTGGATTTGAGTGAGGACTTTCTCGTTATCAGACTCGCTGTTGTGCCAAATCGAATTGTTACCATTGAAGTAAAACTTATCGGTCAAAGGGCTCTTAGTAAGAGGGATAAAACCGCTGCGACTGTAGAAGGTCGACAGTTGCCCAAACAAAGTCACTTTGGTTTGTGGTTGAATCAGAAAATGGCTATCGCTTTGGCTTTGATTGACCACGGCACCTTGGTTGTTGTCGTTCCAGCGAGATTTCAAGAAGCCAAACCAACTCACACGTTGATGTTCTCGCATAATGGTAGATACAAACGCAAAGCCCGCATTGCCCCAAAGCCCGTTTTGCTTCTCGTTGTAGATGAATCCCACTTTGGCGTTTTGATAGTGTGTACGCATACACATTTCTGGCATCACTAAACCGACAAAACGCGCAGAGGACTTACTGCGTAAAGACTGCCACGATTGGTAATCAGGACTAGCAAGGATCTTCTCGATTCGGTTGATATCAGACAGCCAGTCTGCGCCGGATTCGACAAAGAAATCGCGATTAGGAGCAAATAGCATTGGGCATAACGTCGCTTCACCCAAGCGGCTCAATAGCTCGACGGTGAACAAATCATCGTAGTCAGATTCGAAATCCATATCTGCTGCTACTGGCTGTGTGAACAACAAGCAGCCGAATGGATGTCCGCCCAAGGTGTTTAACTCTTGGTTGCCGATCTTGTTGTACAACTCGGACGTTTTGGTGCTGTAGGCTTGATTGACGTCTGAAGACACTTCTTCCCAACTCATATTGAGAAGCTTGAGTTGAGTGCGTTGGTAATTAACGGGCAGGGTGGCTAAGCCTTGAAGCCCTAGCCAATTGGTTTGCAGTGCCTCAAATTCTGGATGATGCAGTAATTCATCCATCTGTTTCGAGAGCTTATAGTCAATCTCTGCAATCAAGCGCGAAACATGTGTGATAAGCGCATCGGAATTGTCTAGCGCGGAGCGAGACACTTGAGACAGTAAAGAGAGCGCCTCTTGTAAAAAGTCGCTGTCTTTATCGTCTAGCTGTGTAAATTGGGTCTGCCAACCTGAGTGATAAATCTTACTCATACTATCCTTGTGACCTAAATCGAATTGGCTTGGTCGAAGCATCCTACTTCGACCAAGCTTTATCATGCGTATACCAATCGTAGTAAATAACTGGTCATTCTAGCTGGTTATAACGCTCGATAACTTCGTTAACTTTTCGTTTAAAGTAAGTTGATTGTAGAATAACTACTTATCAAAAATTTTAGCCTTGTTCTCAAGCATTATTCCTGCGCTAACTCTGACCACTTACTTACTGTGATCGGTATTAACCTGGGATCTTCGCTACCATGCGAACCGACGTAGTCAGTTCTTCAAGTTGTAGCCAAGGTCTTAGGTGAGCAACGGCTGAATACGCGCCCGGTTTGCCCGGTTGTTCAACCACTTCAATACGAGACTCTGCCAATGGTGTTTTCGCTCGTTGATCGTTACCAATTGCACCTGCGTTGGTGTATTGATCGATCCACAATTGCAGTTCACGTTGAATGTCTGGCGCTTCTAGATTCGAACCTAGCTTGTCGCGACCCATGACTTTCAAGTAGTGAGCGATGCGACCACTTGCCATGATGTAAGGAAGACGCGCTGAAATCGCTGCGTTTGCTGTTGCATCTGGATCTGTGTACGTCTTCGGTTGCTGCGTTGTTTGACCGCCGATGAACACGCCGTAGTTTGAGTTCTTGTAGTGAACCAGTGGCAAGAAGCCTAGGTCACTTAACTCTTTCTCGCGTTCGTCGGTTAGGTTCACTTCTGTTGGACATTTCTGAACCAAGTCGCCAGCTTCGGTCTTGTACGTTAGGTTTGGTAGGTTTTCTACTTTACCACCGTTATCCAGACCGCGAATCGCTGTACACCAACCGTACGCTGTGAACGCTTGCGTCATTTTCAGACCCAACTCGTAAGCGGCATTTGACCAAACCAACTCATCATTGCTTGATGGATTCGGGTTGCCATCTTGGTCAGTGTTTAACTCTTCGTAGCTAAACAGCTTGGTGCCAAGACCTTTCTCACCGTAAGGAAGGCGAGCCAGTGTGCGAGGTAGTGTTAGCGTTACGTAGCGCGCGTCGTCACTTTCACGGAACGAGTTCCATGCAGCGTAAGCCGGAGAATCAAAACCAGCCGCGACCGGTTTGCCTTCTTCGAAGGTAGTGAAGTCATTGAACTCAAACATTTCTGCGTTTGCTGCGGCAACGAACGGAGCGTGACACGCAGCGGCTACTTCGCCCATGTAGCGTAGTAGGGCGACGTCTTCATCTTTTGCGCTGAACTCGTAGTCACCGATGAAGGTGCCGTATGGTTCACCACCTGCTGTGCCGTATTCGCCTTGGTATACCGCGTTAAACAGTGGGCTACGGTCGATGGCTGGCGCATCTTCAAATTGATCAAGCAGCTCGTCTTTGGTGTAGTCGACCATTTTAATTTTCAGTGAGCGCCCTAGATCGCTCTCTTTAACCAGATTTTGCAGACCACGCCATGAACCTTCTAGCTTTTGGAAGTCATTTTCTTGCATGACTTTCGATAGCTGTTTAGAAAGCTTTTTGTCGATCTCTACGATGGCATTTTCAATCGTTTTGGTGACGTTCTTGTCCCATGTTACTGTGCCGCTTAGCGCTTGCTCTGCCAATACTGAGAACAGTTCTTTTGTTGTGTCCGCTGGCGTTTGTGTGGTCGCTTCGATTGCACGATCCAGAAAGCTCAACGAAGCTTCAGCCGCTTCTGCTTGTGGTTGGTTTTCAACTTCCGTCGTCATTATTCTGCTCCTTCTTTCTGGATACCTAGCTCATCGGAAAGGGCGTTGATGGTGTCTGCACTTTGCAGCACTTCCTTGAGTAGTTTCTCTAGATCACGAGAACGGTCCGCTTTTGAAAGCAGTACTTTGAGTTGGTTACGAGTCTCAACAAGCTTCTTGAGCGGTTCAACTTGCTCAACGATGGCTTCAGGCTCGAAATCTTTCATTGATGAGAATTTCAGACTCGCTTCGATTTGGCTGTCGTCATCAACCAAAACGTTGTCCACTTTGAGTGATAACTCAGGGCCAACACGCTTCATGACAGTATCGAAGTTGTCTTTGTCGACGTTATAGAAGGTGCGATCTTCCACGTCTTCTTTGTCTTGCTTGTGACCCGAATAATCACCGACGACTCCCACCACAAAAGGGAGTTCTTTGGTTTCTACTGCGCCATTCGTCTCGACATCGTAAGTAATACTTACACGGTTTTTGCTAACTCGCTTGTGTTGGGAGTTCAGTGCCATAATGGTATCTCCTTATTCCATTAAGAAGCTGTCGAAGTAACTTTCGCTGTCGTCGCGTCAAAGCCCACTTCAGGACCTTTCTCGATTTTGCCGCCTTCGCCTTCGATGTAGTACGCTTTCGAAATCTCGGTGTATGTCAGGCTGAACGATTCATTTGGTAGGTGACCATCCGACGCGCCCATGTTGTAGCTCGACATACGTGCTGCGCTCAGTGTCAGGATTAGGTATGGATCTGCACCAGAACCTTCACGGTTTGGCTTAGTCATCACGATCTCGATGGTTTTACCTTCACCACCTGGCGCGTATAGGAACGTTGTTAGGTAAGGCGTTGCACCATCACAGCCACGAGTGATGTTCACTTCACCTAGCGCGACCATGCCTTGGTCTGCGTTGTTCGCGTTACCGACGTCGATGCCAACGCCACGAACGGCACTCCAGTTCACTGTATCAATAGCAAAAAATCCATCTTTGCCACCGATCTTATCCACCGTTGCAGCACCTTTTGGTGTAGTGCCATCAATTCTCATGTAAATAGAAGCCATTTGGTTCTCCTTTGCTTATTAGCATTTTTTGCTTCACCACTCGAAATCGGTAATACCGCTCGACGATTGAGTAGTTTTTACTTCTGGTTGGTTGGTTGTATTAGGAGTGTCGCTTTGCTCTGACGTTGTAGGTTCAATTGACGTTGCACTTTGAGACTCCTCATTAGAGGCAGTTTGAACCTCAGTCGCTGGTGGTACGGTCGGAACCGACTCTGGCACTGATTGTGGTTCAGGAATTGTCTTCAGAATGGTTTGTTCTAAGTTGTCCATTCCGGTGAGTTGATTGATATGACTCAGAACTTGGCTGTTGCCGCCTGTCATTTCTTGGAGTAGTTCTGGCAAGCTTAGATAACCCCATCGAATCGCGCGCTCTAACAAGAACGGAACAGGGCTGTGTGGCTCGGTTTGTTTGAAGTAATCGGCGAGCTTTCTAAGTTCATGAAAAGCGTGGTCGCGATTTTGGATCTGGCCAGCGATATTCATCGTAGTTGGTGCCGCTGGCTGGTGTGTTTCATTTGAAGGAGTCGGCTCTAGCAACGGCGTCGTCGTAATTTGTTCTGCTTCTGGCTCTGATGAGGCTGGTGCTACTTCTGCATTTTCAGTTGCCTGATAGGTTGTTTCAGGAGAGTTTGATACGATGGGGGGAGCCTGGGCTTCTTCGGCAATCAATCTAAATTGATCATCTAGCGGCCATTTAGAAAACTTGTCTTCAGTGAGATAACGGATCGCGTTAATCAGCTCCGCGATGTTTTCTTTGATGAATTTGAAACTTACAGGAGTTGCATTAACGGGTTGGCACTGTTGAGCGATAGCTTGTTCTATAGCATCAAGATTTTGATAGGTTTGCGCCAAATCCATTAAGGTGTCTTGCGTGTCAGCGTTGAAGAGGTTTTGCGCTTTAGTTTTGATTTCGCCAAGCGAACCGTTGCGCTCTGCGCGTAGGTAATCACCAAAGGTGATATCGTCAATCAAGCCAATCAACTGCAAAGGCATATACAGGGCAGTGGTATCGTGAGTTTCGCCGACAAGCTGTAGCAGAGGTTTCATTCGGAACTCGGCTCGTTCTCTTGCGATGCCGGACTCTTCTGCGCTTTTTAGTTTGTCTTCAGGAAGGAACGGATTGAGCGAGTCCCAAAACTGATCCACGGTGCTTAGAAGCACTTGCGTCGCGTCGTCAAGATTTCGATAGGGAGCGTCGGTGAACAACTGACTGGTGATATACCAACCTAGCAGCTCCAAGTCTTTGCTCGACTGGGTGAGGGCGTGGTATGTCGCAGTACGCAACTGCGCCCAGTTGTCATCATTGCTTTCAAGCAGTGCTTGATCACTGGATGCATCAGGAGTTTCAACCAATTGGCGAAACGATGATTGCGCGGCATTGTAACTGTTTCTAAGTGCTCGATAGGCACTTCTATCAAGCTTCAGATAGACACCACTTGGCGAGCCATCTGTGATCGGAGCCAAAAGACTATCAATATTAACCATATTCAATCCATGAATTATTGTTTTATTAAGTCAGAGATAAATCCATTACTCTGGTTTCATAGTTTGTAAACTTGAGTCTAGTGAGAATTTTCTGAAATAGCTGAGAAAAATTAACTATTTAATAAAAAGTAAGATGTTGATCCAAAAAATTGGTCGGAGGAATACATCTATCAATATAATGTCCTGATTTATAAAGGGGTTTTATCCCCCTATAAGCACGGTGGGCATTCCTGCAACGATACTTCCGCCGTGAGACGTCGTGTCTCCCATTCGGGCTGCAGGCTTATTGCTTAATAGCACGGTCGTGCTTCCCATCGCGATAGAATCCGGGGTTCCAACGCAAACACAGACATCACTCATTGTGGCAGCAGGTAAGCTACCGATCAGTACGGTTGGAGCTCCAGGACCGGTGACCGGACCACCCACATGAGGAATTGGTGGGGTTGCTGGTGTCTGCATCGGACATACATGCATGTCAGTGATACGAGCAGCAGGTAACGTCATCGTACTTCTCCTTGTACTGCAGTTTGTGATTGGTTATCTGAAGTGCCTTGACCGCCTGCAGCAATATTCAGAGCCATGGCGATTGCGGCTTGATAGTAAGGTTTAGTTTTGTCCCATTCAGGAAGGGCGGCTGCGTGATTGATCGCTCCTGCAGTCGCTTTGGCGTACAGAAATGGATCAGGCATAACGGGTGGAATATCTGGTGCAACGATGCTGCCAGAACCATTCCAAAATACCGCTTGAGCAAGCCAAGATGGGCCGCAATTAAGTTCCAATCGATGAGAGAGATGTTCGGCTTTGCGGCGCAATTCTTCGGAGGGTGAACGCACCCAAGCCATACACGTTTCGACACTCTGCTTTTGAAGTGGTGACCATTCTTGATTACGTTGATTTAAACACAGTGCTCCCCACCAGATGGCTTCACGGACGGGTAGAGCGTGCGTCAAAAACTGTACGAGATCGTTGTAGAGCTCTTTGTCTGTGAGTGATTGAATTGCATCACTGATGCTGGTTTCTTCGTCGAGTAGCGCTTTAGCCTCGTCACTGGCTTTGAATCTCGGTAGTATTTGCTCTGCCGTTTGGTATGGAATCTTCTTATATTTCATTAGTTAACCTTTACAATTGCGCCTTTCACTTCACCCATTACACCGCCATCAAATGTCGCTTTGAGACCCGATTTAAACTCCGCACTCAAAGAGCCTTCAGCAGAGAGCGTGGTGTCCGCTTTGATGGAAATACTCAGGCCAGAAATGCTGTTTGAACTGGTTGCATCAAGCGCTGTCGTGGTGCCTGAAACCTTGTTGGCTGAAGTGGCTTTGCTGGTGACGTTGGTCCCTTCCAAACTCAGCGCGCTGCTGGCTTTGACGTCGATATTGGTTGCTTCAATGGCAATGGATGATGAGGACAGGGTTATTTTGCTTGAGCCAACTTTGAGCTCGATAGAATCGTCAGCTTCAATCGAAATCGACTTAGCTTTTTCGCTCAGTGCTTTGGTTACGCTCAGGGAGTAGTTGTCTTCTGTCGACACTGATACCGTTTTGGTGACTGTCTGGCTCAATTCACCCTTGATGGTTTCGGTTTGGTTGTTTTCAACTTCTTGTGTCAGGTCTTTGGCTGCATGAAGGTAAAGCAATTCATTGTCTTTTTTGTCATCGAAGTAGAGCTCGTTACTCTGTCCAGAAAGTTGGGTTTTGATGCCAGACTTTGTTGTATTGGCTTCTGCGTATGGCGGTGCATTTTTGCTGTTGTAAACGCTGCCTGTGATGATTGGTCTATCTGGATCGCCGTCGATGAAAGAGACCAGAACTTCTTGCCCGGCACGCGGCACAAATTGAGCACCGTAACCACTTCCCGCAAGCATTTGTGCGACACGAACATAACAACTGGTTTTGTCACCACTTGCGTCTGTATCCCATTGGAACTGAATACGCACACGACCTTGTTCGTCCTGATTAATATCACCCGCGGTTGAGCCAGCAACGACTGCGCTCTGTAAACCCTGAACCACTTGTTTTGAGCGAGGTTGCGGGTAGTGAGGAGTATCTTTTGGAATCACTTTCAGTCTGGTGCTGCTCTGTGCATTTTCAGTGTATTCCACTTCCATACTGATGACAGAAAAGTCACCAAGTTGATCTTTGTCTAGATGGCTTGAGAGCGAGAAGTAAGTACCGAGCTCAAAGAGATCATGTTTTGCGCTGGCAATGACACTTTGGTAATCCTGTTCAACATACTCGATTCGACGTTTGGCCAGATTGCTTGAGAGATCCGTCATGTCACCACTGATACCCAAAGTCGGGTAACGCGTGTTGGCGAGTTTAGTGTTATTGGCAATGGTGTTACTGGAGGTTTTACTACCGCTGGTGATGAGTTTCGTCTGCGAATAATCGTAGCTTGATAGCTCAACACTCGCGCCATGAAAGGCAACGGTAGGGCACCAATCTTCAAGCAAAGGAAGTGAGCCTGTCGGCGTTTCCTTCATATCAAATTTTGCAGTGCTGGCTTTATCAAATGGAGTTTGAGCATCTTGCAAAATCATAGTGTGTGAACCACTCGCATGCTCAAAATAATAATGAACGCCTTCCTCAGCGAGCAGACGAGAAACGAAGTCAAAATCCGATTCGTTATATTGCAAACAATATTCACGCTTGGTCGAAGGCATGCTGGATATTTTATAGTTTCCTTTGAAACCAGCGTTATCGAAAATATCACTGACAATTTCTTGTGTGGATTGATTTTGATAAACCCGGAAAGAATGTGTGTGTTTTAATAACCAAAACCAAGGTTTAAGCGTTATTTCGTATTGGTGGTTCTGCAAATTAGAATCCATTCCTAAATGTTGGATCAATGTCACAACTCCATTGTAGGAACGATTGAGTGTATTGCTGCCAGATTCGTTGAAATAACGGTTTATAGTAAGGAACTGACCTAGTTGATCTTGCATGTCAAAGCCACTGGATACCAGCATTGCTTTGATTTCAAAAGGCTCTGATAAGGCTTGCTTTATTGTTGCATTACTTATGATATGTTCTTGATTACTTGAGTCTTTTGCAGACATCAAACTAGCCGAACTGCTGTATTTATCAGCCATTGCATATCCTTATGCTTGAACTTTTCAATAATAAAAATTTGAAATATAAATACTATTATTAATCGAATTACTCAAAAAATAGCAGTATTAGATCTTATTCGCTATTCGATTTATTAAAAGAAAAGGAGTTCTTTATGGCGAGTCAAAATGCAAAAAAGATGGCGAAAGAATTTTTGCAAAATGTAGAAAAGGACAGTAAGTCATATCACAAAAGTTGGGCGAGGAAATTCGGTAATAAATACCAATCTGCAAAGAACTGGGTAAAACGTGACAAGAAAATGGTCGCGATGGATATTGCGCAAAAAGGGGTAAGGACTGGTATCGGGATGATTCCATTTCCCGGCTCGAAAGAGGGGGCTGCCCTTTTGGAAGTTGCAGGTGGTGCCGCGTTAAAAGCCGCTTCTCTCAAAGCGTGGGAAGAAGGCTCAAAGAAAGGGGTTAAATCTCTTCTTAACAAAAAAATTGAATCTGCTCGCAAGCAACTTAAAACTAACTCGGTAGGAAAAGTCGATCACGAGTTCTTGGCGCTTTCTGCGCGTAAGCGTGATGAACACATTCATGCGATTCGTAAGCTAGTGAAGTACGAGGTGAAGTTGTTACCAAAGCGTTCTGATGAGCTCAGTTTGCGTTTATTCAAGCTTAAAGAGGCGATCAATGAATCCCGTGTGAAACTCAACAAAACCACCATGTCTTCCACATCGGCTATCGATAACATGCAAGCTTGGACGGAGTTCTTTTCTACTATCAAAGAGGTGGAGCACTACCAAGCGAAATTGCGTGAAAGCCTGATTCAAGTGCAAGAAATCACCAAGGATGTGGAGTGGTTCTTGGCGGCTTCTGAAGCAACGACTGATCAGATGAATGCACAAAACTTACCGCAACTAGAAGAAGCGTTTGACCAGATCCGCCGTAGTTACGGCAACATCAACTCGCTCAAACAACTGCAAGATATGATGTTGGAGAGAAACCTCGTTGAATCCGGTTTGTTGGATGAAAAAGACTTAACCTACAAGCTGGTCAACTAGGCAAATCCGACCGTTCGTTAGCAAATTAAACCCAAGTAGGGAGCTGTTGTGCTCCCAAATTCTTTTTACTTGCTGAATTTATTGGTTTTTTATTGTCGACAATTTCAGCTTGCCCTTATCGAACTGAATGTTTTTCACTCACAAATCACTCAATAACACTATACCTTAGTCTAAATTGTCGACAATTTGCTTGATTGTCGACAATCTGATCGTCTATTTTATATTCAAGTTAACAAATTGTTGACACTTTGATTTCTAAATACGAGTGCCTTGAATATGAATACAGAGTTGAAAACTCGTCATAAAGTGATTGTCTCTGAGAAGGAGCACACTAAATCTGAATCGCTGACCGAATCGTTAGTGGAAGCGATTGTGAGTGGTGAGATTGAACCGGGCAGTAAAATCTCAGAGCCTGAATTAGCCAAGAAATATCAAGTGAGTAGAGGTCCTCTACGTGAAGCCATGATGCGTCTTGAAGGACTTGGTTTGATTGAGCGCATTCCGCATGTCGGCGCTCGTGTTATCACTTTCTCTCCAGAAAAACTCATCGAATTGTATTCCGTCCGCGAAGCATTAGAGGGTATGGCTGCCAGACTCGCGGCTCGCTATATCACTCAAGAAGAATTACTGAGTTTGGAAATGCTATTGTCGACACATTCCAAACATATTGACGAAGTCGAAGGATCGTCTTACTTCCACCAGCATGGTGACTTCGACTTCCACTATCGAATCATTCAAGCGAGCCGAAACAGCAAGCTAATCTCTTTGCTTTGTGACGAGTTGTATCACTTACTGCGCATGTATCGTTACCAATCGCCACGTGCGCAATCTCGTCCTAATGAAGCACTCAATGAACACAAATTCATTCTGCAAGCGATTCGCAACCGTGATGAAGAGCTGGCAGAAATGCTGATGAGAAGGCACATCTCAGGCAGCCGAAAACTTATCGAATTACAGATTTTACATTCTGAAAGTAAAGATAGAGAACAAGACTAGAAGGAAATTGTCATGAGCTTATCTCCGGGGGCGAAGTTCAGACTCGCCATTGAGCAAAACAACCCGCTGCAGATCGTCGGCACCATTAACCCATACTGCGCCATGATGGCGAAAAACTTGGGTCACCAAGCTATCTATTTGTCGGGTGGCGGCATCGCCAACGCATCTTACGGTTTGCCAGATCTTGGCATCACAACATTGAACGATGTTTTGGTGGATGTAGATCGCATCACCAACGCGTGTGATTTGCCTTTATTGGTTGATATCGATACGGGCTTTGGTGGTGCTTTTAACATTGCACGCACTATCAAAGCGATGGAAAAAGCGGGTGCGGCGGCAGTGCACATGGAAGACCAAGTGGCGCAGAAGCGTTGTGGCCATCGCCCAAACAAAGCGATTGTTAGCCAACAAGAAATGGTCGATCGAGTGAAAGCGGCCGTGGATGCGCGTAATGACGAGAGCTTTGTCATTATGGCTCGTACTGATGCGTTAGCGGTTGAAGGTATGGACAGTGCGATTGAACGTGCGATTGCATGTGTGGAAGCGGGCGCAGACATGATCTTCCCAGAAGCCATGAATCAGCTCGACCAATATCAACAGTTCTCAACAGCGCTCGAAGACGCAACAGGGAAGCACGTGCCGATTCTTGCCAACATTACTGAGTTTGGACAAACACCTCTGTACGGCTGTGAAGAATTGGCGCAATCCAAAGTGGACATGGTTTTGTACCCATTGAGTGCATTCCGTGCAATGAACAAAGCTGCCGAGATGGTTTACAAACACTTATTAGAAGTTGGCAACCAAGAAGCGCTACTTGATTCGATGCAGACACGAAAAGAGCTGTATGAGCACCTTAATTACCACGACTACGAGAATAAGTTAGACAAGCTGTTTTCGGAGGGTAAATAAGATAAACGAAGAAATAAACGGAAGCCCAAGAAAAGAATCTCTAATCCAATAACGTGAAAATTGTCTGATTCAAAAGAGCCCATTAAGAGAGCCAAATCAGACAGAAAAGGAGTTCAACAATGCCTCATTCTGTAGAAAAGAAAGCTGAGATAGGTGGCGCAGGTCTACGCGGTCAAAGCGCTGGAAGCACAGCTTTATGCACTGTCGGTAAAACGGGGACAGGTCTAACGTATCGTGGTTACGATATTACGGACTTGGCAAATCATGCTCAATTTGAAGAAGTGGCGCATTTGCTGTTACGCGGTCACTTACCTAATCAACAAGAGCTAGACGCCTACAAGACACATCTACTGAGCCTGCGTGGCTTACCAGCGGAGCTTAAGCAAGCGTTAGAGCTGATCCCTGCTGATGCTCACCCGATGGATGTTATGCGCACAGGTTGTTCTATGCTGGGTAACTTAGAGCAGGAAATGGACTTTGAGCAACAGCTTCATGCTACTGAGCGAATGCTGGCGCTTTTCCCTGCGATCATCTGTTACTGGTATCGCTTCAGCCACGATGGTGTGAGAATCAAAACTCACGATAACAGCGAAGACTGCATTGGTGGCTACTTCCTGAAACTGCTTACTGATAAAGCACCAAGTGAAACGCACAAAAAGGTGATGCACTGTTCTTTGATTCTTTATGCAGAGCATGAGTTTAATGCCTCAACATTTGCGGCGCGCGTGTGTGCTTCTACGCTTTCTGATCTTCATTCTTGCATCACGGCTGCTATCGGTACGCTGCGTGGCCCACTTCATGGCGGTGCAAACGAAGCAGCGATGGAAATGATTCAAGATTGGCAAACGCCAGATGAAGCAGAAGCCAACATTCTGCAGATGCTAGAGAACAAAGACAAAATCATGGGCTTTGGTCATGCGATTTATCGCGAAAGTGACCCTCGTAATGCACTGATCAAGCGTTGGTCTGAAGCGTTATCGAAAGAGGTGGGTGACACACATCTTTACGCAGTTTCTGAGCGCGTGGAATCCGTCATGAAGCGTGAGAAAGGTCTGTTCTGTAATGCAGATTTCTTCCATGCTTCGGCTTACCACTTCATGGATATTCCAACCAAGTTGTTTACGCCAATCTTCGTGATGAGTCGACTGACAGGTTGGGCGGCGCACGTGTATGAACAACGCGCGAACAACCGAATCATTCGCCCAAGTGCGGATTATACCGGACCGGATCATCAAGACTGGGTGCCAATCGAACAACGCTAGCGCGTGACGCCTCTTTGTGAGTTTCGTCTTAATGACATTCACAAGGGGCGTCTCTTTCACCGCGAATCCATTTCAAAAACAGTATCGCGGTGCGTTCAGGCACAAGATGTACACTAAAGCGGAAGCAAGCCCATGAGCATCACTACAAACATAAATACTCAATATCGTAAGCCGCTCCCGGGAACCCAACTCGATTATTTTGATACCCGAGAAGCAGTTAACGATATTTCTCCTGGAGCCTATGAAAAGCTCCCATACACCTCACGCGTTTTAGCTGAGCAGTTGGTTCGCCGCTGTGATCCAAATACGCTCACTGATAGCTTAAAACAGTTGATCGAACGCAAGCGTGACCTCGATTTCCCTTGGTATCCGGCGCGTGTGGTTTGTCATGACATCCTTGGACAAACCGCATTAGTCGACCTTGCTGGTTTGCGTGATGCGATTGCCGAACAAGGCGGTGACCCAGCGAAAGTAAACCCTGTGGTTGAAACGCAATTGATCGTTGACCATTCACTGGCAGTTGAACACGCAGGCTTTGACCCAGAGGCTTTTGAAAAAAACCGCGCGATAGAAGAGCGCAGAAACGAAGACCGATTCCACTTTATCGAGTGGTGTAAGACGGCGTTTGAGAACGTCAGTGTTATTCCTGCGGGTAATGGCATCATGCACCAAATCAATTTGGAGAAGATGTCTCCAGTGGTGCAAGCCAAGCAAGGCATTGCTTATCCCGATACCTGTGTCGGCACAGACAGTCACACACCTCACGTTGATTCTCTTGGCGTTATTGCGATTGGTGTCGGCGGTTTAGAGGCGGAGACGGTTATGCTTGGTCGCCCGTCGATGATGCGTCTACCAGACATTGTTGGCGTGAAGCTGACTGGTAAGCGTCAACCGGGTATTACCGCTACCGATATCGTGTTGGCAATTACCGAGTTCCTGCGACATGAACGCGTGGTTTCATCCTATCTCGAGTTCTTTGGTGAAGGGGCGCGAGACCTAACTATTGGCGACCGCGCGACCATCTCAAACATGACGCCAGAATACGGCGCAACCGCTGGGATGTTCTACATTGATGAGCAGACCATTAATTACCTCAAACTGACGGGGCGTGATGAACAGCAGGTCGACTTGGTCGAGAAGTACGCCAAGCAAACCGGCCTGTGGGCAGATGATTTAGATACTGCCGTTTACGAACGCGTGCTTGAGTTTGATTTGTCCCAAGTCGGCCGCAATTTGGCAGGTCCATCAAATCCTCATCGTCGTTTACCTACCTCGGAACTTGCTGAGCGTGGTATTTCTGGCAAATGGCAAGAGAAAGAAGGTGAACTTCCAGATGGCGCGGTGATCATCGCAGCGATCACTTCTTGTACCAACACCAGTAACCCAAGAAACGTTGTGGCAGCAGGTCTTGTTGCTAAGAAAGCGAATGAGCTTGGCTTGGTGCGCAAACCTTGGGTGAAGTCTTCATTTGCTCCAGGTTCTAAAGTGGCTCGACTTTACCTTGAAGAGTCTGGATTACTCCCTGAATTAGAGAAGCTTGGTTTTGGTATCGTCGCCTATGCATGTACAACCTGTAACGGCATGAGTGGTGCGCTTGACCCGAAAATCCAACAAGAAATCATCGACCGAGATCTGTATTCAACGGCGGTACTTTCTGGGAACCGAAACTTTGATGGTCGAATTCATCCTTATGCAAAACAAGCATTTTTAGCATCGCCACCTTTGGTCGTTGCATACGCGTTAGCCGGTACGATTCGCTTTGATATCGAACGTGATTCTTTAGGCACAGACAAAAACGGCAAGCCGGTTTATCTCAACGATTTGTGGCCAACGGATGAAGAAATTGATGCCGTGGTGGGTGAGTACGTTAAGCCAGAGCAATTTAATCAAGTCTACATTCAAATGTTCAAACTGAATGATGAGGCTCGTAACCCGAACCCGCTCTACGATTGGCGCCCGATGAGTACGTATATACGAAGACCTCCTTACTGGCAAAAAGAGGGGGATGGAGCATTGGCTGGTGAGCGAACTCTATCTTCAATGCGTCCTCTCGCCGTTCTAGGCGACAACATTACGACCGACCATTTATCGCCATCGAACGCAATTTTGGCAAGCAGCGCAGCAGGTGAGTACCTCGCGAAGATGGGCGTGCCAGAAGAAGACTTTAACTCATACGCGACTCACCGAGGCGATCACTTAACCGCGCAGCGCGCCACTTTCGCTAACCCGAAACTGTTCAATGAAATGGTCGAGGAAAATGGCGAAGTCGTGCAAGGATCGTTAGCTAGAGTTGAACCTGAAGGCAAAGTGACACGCATGTGGGAAGCGATTGAAACTTACATGAATCGCAAGCAGCCGCTTATCGTGGTCGCGGGTGCGGATTATGGTCAAGGATCGTCGCGAGATTGGGCGGCGAAAGGCGTTCGCTTGGCGGGTGTAGAAGCTATTGTCGCTGAAGGGTTTGAGCGTATTCACCGTACCAACTTAGTTGGAATGGGCGTACTTCCTCTGCAATTTAAAGATGGCGTGAACCGAAAGACGCTCGAATTAGATGGCACTGAACTTTATGACGTTATCGGCGATATCACTCCAGGTGCTGATTTGGCGTTGGTGATTACCCGTGCTAATGGCGACAAGGTTGATGTGCCGGTGACTTGTCGACTCGACACCGAAGATGAAGTTCACGTGTACAAAGCGGGCGGTGTGTTACAGCGCTTTGCTCAAGACTTCCTCTCGCAATAGATAGCTCAATAACGGAGCAAGATATGGATAGCAAGATGCAAAGCCAAATCAAAGTCCCGGCGACTTACATGCGCGGCGGTACGAGTAAAGGTGTGTTCTTCAACCTTGAAGATTTGCCACAGCCAGCGCAAGTTGCAGGGGAGGCAAGAGACAAACTGCTACTTCGTGTGATTGGTAGCCCTGACCCGTATGCCAAACAAATTGATGGCATGGGCGGCGCAACTTCCAGCACCAGTAAAACTGTGATTGTGTCGCGCAGTGAGCGAGCCGATCACGACGTTGATTACCTGTTCGGACAAGTATCGATAGATAAGCCGTTTGTCGATTGGAGTGGTAACTGCGGCAATCTTTCTGCTGCAGTCGGGCCTTTCGCCATTCATGCAGGGTTGATCGACGAAGATCGTATTCCTCAAAACGGCATCGTTACCGTTCGTGTATGGCAGGTAAATATTGGCAAAACCATATTGATTCATGTGCCAATCGTAAATGGTTTCGTTCAAGAAACAGGGGAATTTGAGCTTGATGGTGTGACGTTCCCTGCGGCAGAAATCCAAGTTGATTTTGTCGACCCTGCTGATGGTGAAGGCAGCATGTTTCCAACCGGCAATCTAGTAGACGATTTGGTCGTGCCAGATGTTGGGACGTTCAACGCCACCTTCATTAACGCAGGCATACCGACAATCTTCGTAGACGCAGAAGCGCTCGGCTACCAAGGGGCCGAGCTTCAAGATGACATCAATAACGATGAATCTGCTCTTGCAAGGTTTGAGTCCATTCGTGCACATGGGGCATTAAAAATGGGTCTTATTAATTCGCTCGAAGAGGCTCAAACACGTCAACACACGCCTAAGATTGCGTTTGTTTCCCAGCCTAAATCCTACTTATCGTCGAGTGGTAAAACCGTAGAAGCAGGTAAGGTCGATATTCTCGTCCGAGCTTTATCTATGGGCAAACTTCACCATGCCATGATGGGAACCGCAGCGGTCGCTATTGCCTCGGCGGCATGCGTTCCGCGTACTCTAGTCAACTTGGCCGCTGGTGGCGGAGAGAAAGAGTCTGTGACGTTTGGGCATCCATCAGGAACGCTTAAGGTGGGGGCGAAAGCCAAACAAACAGAACAAGGTTGGGTGATTGAAAAAGCCATCATGAGCCGCAGCGCGAGAATACTGATGGAGGGCTTTGTGCGTGTTCCCTCCAATGTCTTTGAATAACACAATTGCATGGTAGTGATACTCAAGAAAAGCAATGTCAGGACATACTGGAGGAAGCAATATGTCTGCATATCAAAAAGAATACCTTTGGGCACAAAATGAACCGGAAAAATTTTGGCGTGCTCAAGCTGAAAACATCGATTGGTTTGAAGCGCCAAACACCATCTTACAAGCTGACGAACATGGGATTGAACGTTGGTTTCCTGATGGCGTATTGAACACGTCATGGCTCGCATTGGATTATCATTGCGAGCAAGGAAGAGGCGATAAAACCGCACTGATTTATGATTCGCCAGTGACGGGTCAAAAACAAACTTACAGCTATCAAGATTTGCGCGACCAAGTAGCAAAAATCGCGGGCATGCTTTCTAACCAAGGCGTAACCAAAGGCGATCGTGTGGTCATCTACATGCCGATGATCCCAGAAGCAGCAATGGCGATGCTGGCGTGTGCTCGATTAGGCGCGATTCACTCAGTGGTGTTTGGCGGTTTTGCCCCGAATGAGCTTGCTGTTCGAATTGAAGATGCAGAACCCAAAGTCATCATGACGGCGTCTTGTGGCATCGAAATCAATAAGATAATTCCATACAAACCAATGGTTGATAAAGCCATTATGGACAGCCGTTGGAAGCCAGAGAAAGTTTTTGTTCTTCAACGCCCACAGTGCGAAGCGGAGCTTAATCTTGAGCGTGATTTAGATTGGCAACAAGAATACGATCAAGCTTTGCCTCATGCGTGTGTCCCTGTGCTAGCGACAGATCCTCTTTATATTCTGTATACCTCTGGCACAACAGGGAAACCTAAAGGCGTGGTACGTGACAATGGTGGTCATGCCGTGGCGATGAAATATTCAATGACATCGATATATAACATTCCTCAAGATGGCGTGTTCTGGGCAGCATCGGATGTAGGTTGGGTCGTTGGTCATTCTTACATTGTGTACGCGCCGCTGATTCATGGTTGTACAACTGTGCTCTTCGAAGGCAAACCGGTGAGAACTCCAGATCCGGGTGCATTCTGGCGTGTTTGTGACGAATACAAAGTGGACGTGCTTTTCTCCGCGCCAACCGCTTTCCGTGCAATTAAGAAAGAAGATCCAGAAGGCGAGTTCATTAAGCAATACGACTTGTCCAATCTTGATTCTATTTTCATGGCAGGCGAACGCCTTGACCCACCAACGCTAGAATGGGTCGAAAGCAAAGCAGATAAGCCGGTCATTGACCACTGGTGGCAAACCGAGACTGGATGGGCTATCGCAGGCAATCCGACCGGTATCGAGATGATGCCAGTTAAAGCGGGGTCTGCTACCAAGCCGATACCTGGTTATCAGGTCGAGATTCTCAACGAAATGGGCATGCCAGTGGGCGTAAATCAGCAAGGTTTTGTGGCTCTGAAGCGCCCATTACCACCAAGCTGTCTACCGACTGTCTGGTGCAACCACGACCGCTTTGAAACTGGTTATCTAAGTCAATTTCCGAGTTACTACGTATCGGGAGATGGCGGTTACCTAGATGAAGATGGTTACCTGTTTATCATGGGTCGTATTGATGACGTAATTAACGTTGCAGGTCACCGTCTGTCTACCGGCGAAATGGAAGAAATCGTTGGTGGTCACCCAGCGATTGCGGAATGCGCGGTAGTCGGTATCCACGATGAGTTAAAGGGGCAGCTACCACTTGGGTTCGTGGTTCTTAAAGATGGTGTGAAGATTGATGATCTAACGCTAGAAGGGGAGTTGGTGGGTAAAGTGCGCAACGAGATTGGCGCAGTAGCGTGCTTTAAACATGCGCTGGTTGTTGATCGTTTGCCAAAGACTCGCTCAGGTAAAATTCTGCGAAGAACCATTCGTCAAATAGCCGATGGCGAGCAATACGTGGTGCCATCAACCATTGATGACCCAACCAGTCTAGGCGAAATCGAACGCGTGCTTAAACGCGGCTAGTCAAGTACGAGCTTAATAAAGTGCGCTCTTAGGTTACCTAGGAGCAAGCACAAACATCGGAGCCTCTTGCTTTGTCGGCAAGAGGCTTTTGCATTCCTGCTTGCCTAAATGCATGTTTAAACACACACTATATGAATTCCTGTTATTGGCTTCTTTTCCTATGTCTACTTTTGTAATCAAACCAGCGCTTTTTGACGATCTTGAACAACTCAATGATTTGATGTTCGAGCTGCATGATGAGCACCATATCCAATCCCCAGAGCTGTTTAAAACCGCAGAAGAAATCGAACAAGAAAAGAGCATTGCTCGCTATCTCGATAATCCTGAATGTTTGGTGTATGTCGCTAGAGTAGAGGATGAGATCATCGGCTTTGTGTCCGGGCATTTCTGCGAGCTTATTTCTACGGTTAGTAAACCTGTCATGATGGGAAGCGTTGATGAGCTATACGTCTTACCCGAATATCGTAAGCAAGGTACCGCGAAGGCTTTGATTGAAAAGATAGAGGCGACATTCGTTGATTACGGAGTGAAACAGATGTTTGTTGAGGTTTGGGACTTTAACCAGACAGCGATTTCTCTCTATGAGAACCAAGGTTTTGGGCATCATATTCATTGGTTAAGAAAGTCGTTATCTGAACGTTAATTAATGCGTAGCTAAGACGGTAACTTAGTGACTTATGTAATCTGACGGTGCAAAAGTTGAGTCTACTAGTCAGTATTTGCTATTAGTTTCGTCGCAATGTGCGGCGACTCATTCTCATCCAAATTGGTGATGTTGTTTTTGTTTGCTTGTTTTGTAAGTGGCACATGAATAGTGCCTCATAAAACAAGAGGAAAATAACATTGAATCTATCAAAAACCTTACTTGCAACGGCGTTATTGCCAATGTCGGCAAGCGCAGATCAAGTCACGGATACACAAAACATTGAAATTCAGCCGGATATCGTGGGTGGTATCACGGCTAACCCCAATGACTGGAAATTTTATACGCAGATAGTCAGCCGCAATGGTAATCGTTCTTTCTGCGGGGCGAGTTATATTGGGGATGGTTTCGTACTCACTGCTGCTCACTGTGTTGACGGTGACACACCAAATCAAATAGCAGTAAAAATTGGTGGTGTGATTTATAACGGTACTGATGGTGTACGTTCCAACGTCAGCCAGATCTATATTCATCCTTCTTATAATGCTTCTACGCTTTCTAACGACATCGCATTGCTTAAGCTCAGTTCAATTCCCTCTGGTGTTCCGAAAGTGGATATAGCCGCAGGCAGTGTCTCGCAATATGCAGGTGTCGGTGATTGGTTAACCGTCGCTGGCCTAGGCCGAACTTCGGAGGGGGGCAGTTCACCAACCGCGCTGCAAGAAGTGGATGTTCCTCTGGTCTCTGATGCGACTTGTCGACAAGCTGGCGGCAATTACACCACAGTTGGCTCCGTATCATTCTGTGCGGGTGTTCCGCAAGGTGGCATTGATTCTTGTCAGGGAGACAGCGGCGGTCCCATCGTCATTAAGAACAACGGTCTCGTCACTCAGCTAGGTATCGTCAGTTGGGGTATAGGTTGTGCCCGACCGGGTAAGTACGGCGTGTATAGCGACATTGCGGCGTTACGCAGTTTTGTTGATGGCGTAGTAGGTACGACAACGCCTCCGACAGATAATGTTTCTGTTGGTTACACGGCAAATCAGACTTTGAGTTCTTTTAAAGTGGGCGAGCTGAAGCAACACAGTTTCAGTATTCAAAATATCGGTAATGTTGCGTTTACTGTCGAAAGTGTGGGATTGCAAAGTTCTGGAGTCACGAAATCTGCGATGATCACCAGAGACCAATGTGCACAATCGACACTCAATGCAGGCGGCTCGTGTCGTGTCGATGTGGAGTTTGGCGCTTCTCAAGCAGGTGAGGCGAGTGTCGCTTTGGCTTTTGGTATCGATAAAACGAGTACTACATACCAAGCTGTGGCAACAGCTTCCGCGACCAGTGCAACGACACCCCCGTCAGGCAGTTGTGACAATGAGTGGCAAGCGAGTGGTGTATACAACACGGGTGAAACCGTTACTTGGGCTGGTCAATTATGGCAAGCACAATGGTGGACTCAAGGCGATAACCCATCAGAATCTGGCCCATGGGGAGTATGGCAGTCAATTGGCAGCTCAGATTGTTCTGGGACTAATCCTCCTGTAGATCCGCCGACAGACCCGACGCCACCGACTAAACCAACACCTCCGTCTTCTGGTGATGCCTATCAAGCTGGTGCTAACTACTCTGCGGGAGATGTGGTAACAAATAATGGTTCAAGTTATCAATGTAAGCCTTGGCCAAACAATTTATGGTGTGGTTCGACTCCAAGTGCTTATGAGCCGGGTGTGGGCTCGGCTTGGACAGATGCATGGTTAAAGCTGTAAAAGTATAAATGAATCATAAAGAGAGTTTATTTGTTGTCGACAATAAGCTCTCTTTCTTGTTTCAATTCTGAGAAGGCGTAAAATCCACGTAAATTCCTCTGACGTTAACTTAATATAACTGGCAAAATCGGAGCCAATATTTCGAGTTATGTCTGATTTTTGTCAGAACTATTTTGAAGAGTGTCGCAAAGCGTTTTTTGACATGTGTGCTAAATGTACAACTGGTTACTTAATTTATGTCGAAAAATATTGGTAATCCTGCCATCATTGCGCGTGATTCTCTTCTTCATTAAAGGTTGTATTTTGTGCTGAGACAGTTGTTTTTTCTCATCCTGTATTCCATTTCATTGTTTGTTTCTCCTATATCTGCCGCGAATCCCCTTCCTGAAGACGTAAAAGGGGCGCTATGTGTTGTCCGAGCAGATAACAAACTTGTACTTATCCATGAAATATTGACGAATAAAATTTCGCTTCCAGGTGGCACCATTATAGAAGGTGAATCTCCTAAACTGGCCGCGCAAAGAGAAACGTGGGAAGAGACGGGGTTAGTTGTTACGGTTGGAGAGGAGCTCGGCAAAACAGATACGGCGATTTTTTACGATTGCGTCTCTGATTCTGAAGTCATCGCTTTTTCGATGGCTAATGCTATGGATGGGAACGAACTGCCTATATGGTTTGCTCCGCATTATGGCGTCGAAGTGGCGTCTGCAATGTTATTGAACCCAAGCGATATGGCGTCTTCTTTGTATCGCTATTCATCACAGTGGAAAGATGTGGCTGGCTTTTATTCAAAAGCGACCGATCAACCCGTTGTTTATGTAAACCAATTAATTGAGTCAGCACCTAAATTTCGCCAGTTAGAACTCTCTTGGATGGTAGATCTTCAAAGTTGGGTCAGCTCGTTTTCAATGACAAGTCGCGATACGGCATGTGAAATTGCGAAGCTCGTGACGAGTTTAAGTAATCCAACATTTTTGCTGTTTTTGTTCCCGTTCGTCATGATGAAGTTTGACAGTCGATTTGTATATCGATTGTTTTTTGCAATCACTGCGACGTCTTTGATGACGTTAGTTGCTCAGCAAGGGTTCTCTTTACCTAGGCCACACGTCTATATGCCAATGGCGGAGTTAACGCACAGTTTTGGCTTTAGCTTCCCAAGCTTGCCGATCGCTATTTGGTTTTGTGTCATGACATTTATGTTCCAAAGAACAAAAAGCTTTGGATTGAATCGCATCACTTTCTTAGTTGCAGTGGTAACGTTGGCGGTTATGGTATGTAAGTTCTTCTTGGGTACTGCATTCATTCTCGACATGCTAATTGGTGCGTTAATGGGGGCACTTGTGGCGTGGCACATTTTGCGTTTGGAAAGCAACCCAGAAGTTAACGTGGACCACCTATTAAGCTCGAAGGGTATTTGGTTTGTTATGACAGCAATCACCGCAGCTATCGCGGTAATTTGGCCACTCCCTGTATTTACAAGTTGGTTGGCTATTCTGATTACTGCTTCTGCTTTAGTACTGACGTTTAAAGAGTCTGAAATTCGATTTGAGCGCCAACAGATGCTGTTTGTGATTTTGGCATTACTTCTTGTGGACCAGTTGTATTTGTATTCTGAAACGGTTGTGTCATTCAGCGGCTTTTGGTCGTTAGTATTTAAAACCTTCCACTATCCGTTGTTGATGTTGATTTTTATAGTACTTGCGAGAAAGCTCACGACTCGAAGCAAAAACGCTTAAGCAACATTAAATAAAACAAAGCCTCGCTAAGTGCGCTGTCTCTTGATCACAAGTCTAGTGTTCAAGAGACATTGCTAGTTCGTAGCCTTCAAGGATGGTTTGTAGTTTAAAC
>NZ_JAPHPY010000044.1:0-48714 GCF_026241575.1 Vibrio sp. Sgm 5 | reverse complement strand
GCACAAGGCACGGGTACCATTGTTGATGACGGTAGCGGCCCGGGACCTGAGCCAGATGACGACCGTCCAGTTGTTGCATCAATTAGCAACGCGACAGTCAATGAAGGTGATCCTGCCACATTAGATGTCACGTTAAGCAATCCGAGTACGACAGATACTGTTGTGAGTATGACACTCGCTGATGGTACAGCAGATGGTGGCGTTGATTACACTGAGACCTCAGTAACTATTACTTATGCGGACAATTCAACGCAAGTGGTGTCTGTGAATCCAGATGGTACTTTTGATGTTACCGTACCGGCGAACGATACAACTTACAGCGTTACTGTAAACACCATCAATGATACTGTCTTTGAGAGTTCCGAAACCTTCACGCTTGCTGGTGCAACCTCTATCCAAAATACGCCAGTGCAAGGTACTGGTACGATTTTAGATAACGACGCGCCTCCGGCCATCGGCAATGTGGTTGATGCGATTGTTTCTGAAGAAGGGTTACCTGATGGTATCGCCGATACTATGGGAACTCCTTCAGACTCCACGAACTCGGCGAGCTTTGTTGGCTCATTCACAGTCAGTGACCCTGATACGACGAACGTGAGTGTTGTACTTTCCGGACCAAATGGATTGGCATCTGGAGGTGAACCTGTTACTTGGTCTTGGAACGCCAATACTCAAACACTCACCGCATCAACGGCAAGTATTGCCAGTGTAGCAACAGTCGTGTTGACAGAACCAAGTGCCGCAGGGCAAGGAACATGGGGTTACACCATCACACTCTTAGAGCCACTCGATCATCCAGTTAATGACGTCGAAGATTTGATCGACTTTGATGTGCAGATCTCGGTGAGTGATGGTCAAACCACAAGCTCCCAAAGTATGAACGTGGTTGTCGAGGATGACTGTCCACATGTTCCAACGTCTTCTCAAGCCGTAGATGTGTCGCTGGCAGATATTCCGGAAATTCTCACCGGCAATATTAGTTTTGTTGGTAATGAATCCGATGCATTCAGCCGAACTTTCGGAGATGTCGAAGTGACTGCCTTGGGATTTTTGTCTAATGAGTCTACCGATCTTGGCGCCGCAGAGATTAATCAAACTTCATCAGGTATTGGTGTGAAAAGTGTCGGTAATAACGGCTATCCACTTGCTAATGAAGTGGACTATCGTTTTGCCAATGATACTGGTGTCTCAGAGCAATTGGTCATCGACTTGGGCGATAAGATTGCATTTGGGGCTGAGATCGAATTCGAGAAGATGTTTGGTGGGGAGCTAGAAGAAGGTCTTGCGTCTTTCTATCGAGATGGTGTTTTGATCGCACAGCAAGCGTTTAACTCTGATGCGGCAAGTGGTGACTATGCGGCTAACTTTAGTGTTCAACAGGGTGGTTTTGACAAGGTTATTCTTGAAGCAACTGGCAACGGGAACGGGCCAAATACCGCAGACAACAGTGACTTTACCGTCAAATCTATCACCTTTACTGGGGCTGACTCCTCCATTCCAATTGCAACAGCAGAGGGGAATTTAGGCGCACTCTATGGTGCTGATGGCCCAGGAAGTATCGTTCTTAATGGTGCTGATAATGGTCTAGAAACGCTTGATGGCGAGGCTATTAGTGTTGCGATTGATCCTCAGAACCCAAACAGATTAGTCGGTGAAGCGAACGGCGAGTTGGCGTTTGAAGTTCAATTAACGCCAAGTACCGGGAAGTGGGAATTCTTCCAGTACGTACCTCTGACTTCTCCAAGTGGTGATGGTGATATCGACTTCAGTTACACGATTACCGATAACGATGGTGACAGTAAAACGGGGAATTTTGCGGTTAATCCATATGCGCCTCCGATTGTTGAAGGCGTCACGCTTAATGTTTCTGAAGAAGGTTTGGGTAATGCCATTGCCGATGACTTCGCGCTGAATGGTTTTATGGACACTACAGACTCAACGTTAGATATGGATCAGTTAACACTTGGTCAAACGGTTGACTCTGTCGCACTGAATGTCCCAACTGCGAACCTAACCAGTAACGGTGAGGCAATCACATGGACCTTGTCCAACAACGACCAATTGCTTGTTGGTTCAGCGGATGGAGAAGAGGTCATTAAGATTTCGGTTAGTGATACGGGGGCAATCTCTACTGAACTTCTTGGCCCAGTAGATCATCCAGATACTTCTGGCGAGGACTCTTTAAACATTGAGGTGCCTGTCGTTGTTTCGAATGCTCTTGGGTTGACGAATTCCGCGGTAGCAAATGTTGTTATTGAAGATGATTCACCTGATTCGACATCCATTGTTCATGATGTGGTCGCGGAAACAAAAGAGAGCGCTAACGTTCAATTGATCATGGATGTTTCAGGCTCGATGCGTACGGGTAATCGACTTCAAATAATGAAGGACTCGGCAACTCAGTTATTAAATCAGTACGAATCGATTGGCCAAACTCGGGTTCAAATAATCAAATACAGTGGTTCGGCAACAACGTACGCTATTGCTGGGGCAACATGGTTAACCGTAGATGAAGCGAAAGCGTACATTGATACGCTTAGTGCTGGCGGTGCAACCAATTACAATCGCGCAATTAATGAAGCGAAGGACTCTTGGGATGATGCGGGTAAATTACCTAGTGCATCAAACGTGAGCTACTTCTTATCTGATGGTCAACCAAATCCAGCCTCATCATTCATCAACGATGCTCGTGAGAACAGTTGGATAGATCACTTGACCGATTCTGATAATAAGATCACGGCGCTGGCTTATGGTATGGGTGTGAACCTGATGCCTGATCAGTTAGACCGTGTTGCTTACGATGGTTTCTTAAACCAAGACCTTGATGGTGTAGTCGTGCCTGACGTTACTCAGCTGCCTCCAGTTATGTTGCAGTCCGTGATTCAACCTGTTGGTGGTAACCTCATGTACACCACATCACCGGATACAGGTATTGGTGCAGATGGCGGTTACATCAGCGAAATAGAACATGACGGTGTCACTTATTCATTTGACGGTACAGACTTGACGGTTGTAGACAACAACAACGACATCTCACATGCGTTTGACGATATCACGAAGTTGCTCACTATCTACATCGACAGTAAGCACTCGTTGGAAGTCGATTTGAATGATGGCGCATATGCCTTCTATGGAGCGGTAGGCGACACAGTAGAAACGTTAGACTTCGATTACGTACTGACCGATAACGATGGTGACCAATCTGAAAATACACTTCAGTTTGTGATTGACGAAAATGGTGGCGTAAACGCGGCGAGCGGTGGTACTGCGAACATCATCGAAGCGGAAGTGGATGTAAGCCATGACATTTTAATTGGTAATGACAACGAAGCGGACATATTTAGATGGGTTAATGACTCACTAGATTCCGGCACGGACTTGGTGCGTGGCTTTGAACGAGACCTCGACACTCTAGATCTAAACCAAGTTGTTGAAGATGCAGGGCATAACACCATTGAAGAGCTGCTCAATAGTATCGACCTAAATGTGGACGGCGAAGATCTATCGCTTGAAATCACCCACAACGAGGGTAATTCCATCCAAACGATCGTCATTGAAAAAGGAGCTTCCGAGTTTAGCGACTTGATCATCGGAAATATGGACTTTGAAAGAGATGTCTTATCGGCTCTCACGAAAGTTAATTTAGATTCATAATAAAAAAGGGCCAACAGGCCCTTTTTCTATGTTTCAATTCTTTAACGTTGGCTATGACTAAGCCCGATTATAGGACCTTACACGCAAAACCTTTTAGGTAGAAACCTTCTGGGTAAGCCGTATCCGTTGGGTGATCGGCAGCTTGCTCAAAACGCTCTACGAACTTAACTTGGCGGTTTGCATCTACTGCGGCGTCAGCAATGATTTTTTGGAACAGAACTTGGTCCATCAAGCCTGAGCAAGAGTAGGTCAGTAGTGTGCCACCTGGGTTTAGAATTTGCATCGCCAACATGTTGATGTCTTTGTAGCCACGACATGCACCGTTTAGCTGTGCTTTGCTTTCTGCAAACTTCGGTGGGTCCATGATCACAACATCGAACTTCGTACCTTGGTCACGGTATTCGCGTAGTAGTTTGAACACGTCAGCGTTTAGGAACACAGCGCGTTTTTTAGAGATATCAAACTCGTTCAGTTCTGCGTTGAACTTCGCTGTGTCTAGAGCAGGTTGCGACACGTCCGCATTGATAACGCGTTTTGCGCCGCCTTTTAGTGCGTACAGACCAAAACCACCGGTGTACGAGAAACAGTTCAGAACTTCTTTGTCTTTCACGTACTTCATCGCTTGTTGGCGGCTGTCACGTTGGTCTAGGTAGAAACCCGTTTTATGACCACCAACGATGTCTACGCTGATTTTTACGCCGTTCTCTTCAATCACCACTGATTTTGGTGGCTCTTCACCGTGCAGTACGCCAGTGGTTTCTTTCAAACCTTCTTTCTTGCGTACCGCGACGTCTGAACGCTCGTAAACGTTGCAGTCAGGGAAACACTCAACCAAAGCATCAACAATCACTTGCTTGTTGTATTCTGCGCCCGCACTTAGAAGCTGACACACAAAGAAGTTTTGGTAACGGTCGATAGTAACGCCAGGCATACCATCAGATTCTGCCGCGATAAGACGGTAGCCAGTTAGGCCATCGCGTTCGATAATGTCTTCACGAAGAAGCTGAGCGTTGTTGAAGCGCTTAACGAAGAAGGCTTTGTTGATTTCTTCTTTTTCAAAACTCCAGATGCGAGCACGAATTTGAGACTCTGGTGAGTACGCTGCTTTAGCTAGCCATTTTCCGTCGTGAGTGAATACATCAACGGTTTCGCCGAGCGCTGGTTCGCCCTCAACTTTACTGATGCCTCGAGAGAAGATCCAAGGGTGCTTGCGCTTAACCGATTTCTCACGACCTTTTACCAAATAGATAGCAGCTGTCATTTCTTTAGCTCTTGTTGAATTTTGAAAGGGGCGTATTGTCCGGGATGTTGCCCGCAAAAGCAATATCCATCGACAATCCAATCATTTGTAGAGGCTTTAATTATAAACTGATGAGTGGAGTAACGGATGGGTTTTCCAGACACAAAAAAGGGCCACCGAAGTGACCCTAGTTATTCGTTTTAGCGATTACGCTTTTAAGCCAGTCAGTAGCGACTCCATGGTGTCACTTTGAGCTCGAAGCTGCTCAACGTTTTGCGACGTTGTGCTGATCATCGTACATACATTGTTTGCTTGTATACGAATCTCTTCAACGCTTGATGCGATATTGTCTGCCACGACACCTTGCTCCTCAGCTGCTGTCGCAATTTGAATGCTGCTGTCTGAGATAGTTTGGTTCTTGTCTGCTAGTGAGCCGATTTCGTGGTTCACTTCAGCCATCAGAGTTTGGCCTTCGTTCGCATTGTGAACCGTTACTTCCATCAGTTTAGTCAGTGATTGGCTGTTACGTTGTAGCGCTTCAATCATTGCTTGAATCTCAACTGTCGCTTGTTGAGTGCGGCCTGCAAGAGCACGAACTTCATCAGCAACAACCGCAAAGCCACGACCTTGTTCGCCTGCACGAGCCGCTTCAATTGCAGCGTTCAAGGCGAGTAGGTTAGTTTGCTCAGAGATACCGTTGATGGTTGTGACCACTTCATCAATCTGCGCTGCGTTTGCATCTAGCTCTTCAACCGCTTGAGATGCCGATTGGATCTCAGTAGAAAGGTTCGAGATAGAGTGAAGGGTATTTTCCACTTTCACCTGACCTGATTGCGCGACGCTGCGAGCATCATCAGTTTGTGTACTTGAGTCATGAGCCAGTGTTGCTACTTCACGAATCGTGGAAGCCATCTGCTCTGTTGCACTTGCTAGTGAGTTAAGGTGCTCTTGTTGGGTATTAGAGATCTCAGAGCTGTTATGAATTGAAAGGTTAAGGTCAGAGCTGATTTGCTGCATCAGCGCTACGGATTCTTGAATCGACTGAACCATCTTTTGTTCGCGATCCGCTACTTTGTCGATAGTAATCGCGATTTCGCTGAACTCATCACGAACACGGAAGAAATTCATACGCGCGGTTAGATCACCATCTGCCAGCGTGTTGAGCGCTTTGTTCATCGTAAACATCGCACCACCGATGAAAGTCATGATGTAGTAAACACCCATCGCGATGATGAATAGAGTCACAAGAATAATACTGACTTGCGTTGTAGAAAGTGCGGTCCATAAAGACTGCTCATGGTTTGCTACAAGGCTAAATGCGCCATTCAGCACGGACACGGAATCTGGACCAGTACCAAAGGTAATGGTGTCTGAGCCAGCAATAAGGTTTGCAACTTGAGATTGCGAAAGGTTACCAGCCTCGATTAGCCCTTTCATCAGCATTAATTCTTCCTGATACAAACCAGAAATCATGGAGTCAGCAGCACTGTTTAAGACTAAAGTGAGAATGACCAATGCAAGAAGAGGAAGAAAGAAGAGTAAATAGAACTTTTCTTGAATTTTTAAATGGATGAGATACTTATCAATCCAACGGAAGGGAATTTCTTTCATAATTATTATAACCATATAAAAACCCACTATCCTTAGTGGGGTAAATAGACGCAAATAATATATCACTCAAATATAGGGAGCGGTATACGGATGGTACTAAAGTGTGAGAAGTTTCTGATAGTAGGGCATGTTCAAGGGGTAGGATTTCGATACCACACGTCACATCAAGGTTTGAAGTTAGGTTTAACGGGGTATGCAAAGAATTTGAACAATGGTGATGTTGAGGTAATCGCTTGTGGTACAGAGGCGCAAATCGCAGCGTTTTCGGCGTGGTTGGAGGATGGACCGCGGACGGCAACAGTAGATAGCGTTACCCAAGAGAGTGTATCCTACAAACCTTTCCGCGGATTTAAGATCTTATAGTTTTATAAGCAGTGATCTTTTTAGTCGTGTTTTTGCAAACTAGAGTACTACAAGCATTTCGCTGGTTTTGGCAATCCTGCCAATTTTGTCGCTTGTTTTGCAGGGCCTTTTTTAAATAATTTGAATAGGTATTTACTGTTACCTTTTTCTGGGCCGTGCGCTTTTTCCATCGCCTTCACAAGCATTCGAACTGCTGGTGATGTATTGAACTCTTCATAAAAATTACGCACGAAGTGAACTACTTCTAAGTGAGCTTCGGTAAGTTCGATTTCTTCATCTTTTGCTAGAAGCGCAATCATACCTTCTTCCCACTGGGTGTGATCAAGTAAGTAACCTTGAGAATCGGTTTCTATTTCTTTGCCGTTGTATACGAACATCGCTTTGTATCCGCTAAGTAAACACTGGTGTGTATAGGGTAGCGTAGAGCGAAGCTTAGACTCAACAAAAGAATCTATGAAAGCTTCTGAGCGAAGTAAATTTACACAATCGAGAGCTCACGTAAAGGTAAAGGCGTTGAGCCTAACTACTTTTTCATTATTCACAAAAATGTAAGTTTATTCACGTTGTTGGAAAATTATCGGGGTGAGTATTTTGGTATCTGCATTTTTATGCTGAATTTGGAATAATGTCTCTGTTTTATTAGTGGGAATAGAGCAGAGTTATCGTTATTTCACTGCCTTTTGTTTTATTCAGCTATTGCTGGCGATGTGTATCGCACTTTATCGTTACTGGACGTGAACTTTTTCATTGTTCGTTTACCTTTTTGATAGCACTACTCAACAATGAAGGAAATCGAATGACAAGCCGTGTCTATGTTTTAGCTCAATTTAAACCAAAAGAAGGAAAAGAAGCCGAGTTATTTGAAGTACTCAAAGCACTAGAGCCAGATTCCTATCGAGAAGAGGGATGCATCCAATATATGCTCACTCGGCAAATTGATCACCCCAGTGCGATGAGAAATGACTATCCGATTGTGTTTAATGAAATTTGGGAAGATGCAGAATCTTGGGCAGCGCATGGGCGAAGAAAGCAGATTCAACATTTCTTTGAAACTCAAGTGAAAGCCGAGACAGGATTAGTTGAAGACGCGATGGTTACGGCATACAGCGATGAAGGGTATGACTACGATGCGCCCATCTATGAACCAGAATAGACACTGCTAAAAAGTGAAAAGAAAAAGCCCGAAGCATAACTTCGGGCTTTTGAGTTTTGGGTTCAATCTAACGAATTAGTCGTCGTTCATGATGCCTAGAATGCTTAGTAGGCTGATGAAGATATTGTAGATTGAAACGTATAGCGTAATCGTTGCAGAGATGTAGTTTGTTTCACCGCCACGGATGATGCCTTGCGTAGTCATCAAAATAGCCATGGTAGAGAAAACAATAAACAAGCTGCTCATTGCTAGGTGCAGGATAGTTGATTGGATAAAGATGCTCGCAATCATACCGACTACTAGAACAACGAATAGAGACAACATCAGGCCACCCATCATAGATAGGTCGCGTTTGGTTGTTAGAGCGTAAGCAGAAGCTGCCATGAATGACAGAGCGGTACCGCCAAGTGCAGTAAGAACCACATCGCCCATACCAGCGCCGATGTACATGTTTAGAATTGGACCGATGGTGTAACCCAAGAAACCAGTAAATAGGAATGTAAATACCAGACCCATGCTGTTGTTACGGTTCTTTTCAGTCAGGAATAGTAAGCCGTAGAAACCAACCAACATCAGGATAATGCCCGGACGTGGCAAGTTAAACGCCATTGAAACGCCAGCAACCAGTGCTGACCATAGTAAAGTCATTGAAAGTAGTGCATATGTATTACGCAATACTTTGTTGGTTTGTAGAGCACTCTCTTGAGTAGTAGTGCGTGAAAACATAGGACTGTTCATAATCTTCCTCTATAAGGGACCGTCTTATCTTTGATATATAGACATATATGGGCCCGAAAGTTCAAAAAATCAAGCCCGACACGTCTATCTCTAGAACAAAATAATAATAGAAATAGTGTGTTATGTATGTGGCAACTTGTAACACAATATTACTGCCTTGCATAGTTAGGAAGGGCTTGGCAATCAAAGGTATGAAGGTTACCTCACGAACTTTTTTGTAAAATCGAACAAATTTACAACGTATTGAATCAACTGGATTTTCGTAACATCGATTTGAGGCAAACAAAAAGCGCCGATTTTTTCGAATCGACGCTTCACTTTTTTAGCGTTTTTTTGCGACTAATTAATGGTGAAGAATTTGCGCAAGGAAGTTCTGAGTTCGATCAGATTGTGGATTTTCAAAGAAATCGACAGGGTTGTTCTCTTCGATGATTTCGCCTGCGTCCATGAAGATAACGCGATCTGCAACTTCTTTCGCGAAGCCCATTTCGTGTGTTACACAAAGCATGGTCATGCCTTCTTCCGCCAGTTCAACCATTACATCAAGAACCTCACGTACCATTTCTGGATCGAGCGCTGATGTCGGTTCATCAAACAACATCACCTTTGGGCTCATGCAAAGAGAGCGTGCAATCGCTACACGTTGTTGCTGACCACCTGAAAGCTGACCTGGATACTTATCTGCTTGATCTGGGATCTTAACACGCTCTAGGTACTGCATCGCGATGGCTTCCGCTTCTTCCTTTGGCATCTTCTTCACCCAAATTGGGGCAAGTGTACAGTTCTCTAGAACCGTTAGGTGAGGGAAGAGATTAAAGTGCTGGAAACACATGCCGACTTCGCGACGAACGGCTTCGATGTTCTTTAGGTCTTCGGTTAATTCGGTGCCTGAAACATAGATGTTGCCTGCTTGATGTTCTTCCAAGCGGTTGATACAACGAATCATGGTCGATTTGCCAGAGCCAGAAGGACCACAGATAACAATCTTTTCGCCTTTCTTTACATCGAGGTTGATGTTCTTTAGTACGTGAAACTCACCATACCACTTATTCATGTCCTTCAGCTGGATCATATAGTCTTGTTGTTGCGTCATAATACGTCCTTGATCTTGATGAGTTATCGTTTGTGACCGGTATGAAGTCTATTTTCGAGCCATATCGAGTAGCGTGACATGCCAAAACAGAATACCCAAAACACTAACGCGACAAATACATAACTTTCTGTAGCGAAGCCTAACCATTCAGGGTCAGTGTTCGCTGCTTGTCCTATACCAAGTACATCAAACATACCGATAATAAGCACAAGGCTGGTGTCTTTGAACAAACCAATAAAGGTGTTCACGATAGAAGGGATAGTAATCTTAAGAGCCTGAGGCAAGATGATCAGTCCCATCTTTTTCCAATAGCTTAAACCTAACGCATCGGCGGCTTCGTACTGGCCCTTTGGAATCGCTTGTAAGCCACCACGCACCACTTCTGCCATATAAGCGGCACTGAACATCACAACACCGATTAGGGCGCGGATAAGTTTGTCCGTTTCTGAGCCTTGGGCAAGAAAGAGCGGGAGCATGACGGATGCCATGAAGAGTACCGTAATTAAAGGTACCCCTCGCCATACCTCAATATAGATAGTACAAATACTGCGGATGATAGGCATGTCCGAACGACGGCCTAACGCTAACGCCACACCAATAGGTAAGGAGACGACGATACCGACTAAGGCGATGATCAGCGTAACCAGCAAGCCACCCCATTTATGTGTCTCAACCACTTCTAGGCCGAATACCCCGCCATACAATAATGCTGCGATAATGAACGGGTATATGTTCACAAAGAATAGCCAAATCCAAATACGTTTTGGGGTCTTCTCGTAAGCGAGGAGTGCTGTGAATATCGCCAAGGTAATGTAGAACAAACGTGGTCGCCACAGTTCAGCTTCTGGATAGAAACCGTACATAAACTGCTCCCAGCGTACGCTAATAAATACCCAACATGCGCCTTCACGGGAACAGTCATCTCTCGTTGTGCCAACCCAATCGGCATTAATGAATGCCCAATCCGCAATGTTCCAAAGTGCAGAAAACACAATGTAGGCAAGGATGATGGTAACAACCGAGTTAACTGGGCCGTTGAATAGGTTTTTGCGCAGCCATCCCACAATACCGACGGTATTGGACGGAGGTGGAAGATCAGGCTGAAATTGATGTGTGCTCATATTATCTCTCCACCAGCGCTACTTTTCGGTTGTACAAGTTCATCAACGCCGACGTTATCAAGCTCAATGTTAGGTATACACCCATCGTCATTGCGATGATTTCGATCGCTTGTCCAGTCTGGTTCAGCGTTGTACCGGCAAAGACCGAAACAAGGTCTGGGTAGCCGATTGCCATTGCCAACGAAGAGTTCTTCGTCAAGTTCAAGTATTGGCTTGTTAGAGGAGGGATAATGATTCGCAATGCTTGCGGAATCACCACCAGTTTCAATGTTTTTGCTCTTGGTAAGCCCAGCGACATAGCGGCTTCGGTCTGACCATGATTCACTGCATTAATACCAGATCGAACAATCTCAGCAATAAACGATGCAGTGTAAACACTTAGCGCTAACAGAAGGGCTGCGAGCTCCGGAATAATGCTGATACCACCGCGGAAGTTGAAGCCTTTTAATTCTGGGTACTCCAAAGAGATCGGCATGCCTGTTACAAAATAAACCACCAAAGGCAGACCAATCACTAGACCGAACACAATTCGTCCCATTGGTGTTTGTTGGCCTGTTAATCGCTGTTTGTTTTTAGCCCAACGATTGATTAAGAAACTTGCAATGACACCTATGATGAGTGCTGCAACCACAAGACCACCGCCAGCTTCAATTACCGGTGAGGGGAAGTAAAGACCGCGCACATTCAGGAAAACGGATTCGCCAAGACTTAAGCTTTGCCTTGGAGATGGAAGGGCTTGTAGAACCGCGAAATACCAAAAAAAGATCTGTAAAAGTAGAGGGATATTTCGGAACGTTTCAATGTAAACAGCCGCCAAACGACTGACCAGCCAGTTAGAAGAAAGGCGTGCAATCCCCATAACGAAACCTATGACGGTTGCGAGGATAATACCCAACACAGACACGAGTGCAGTATTAAGTAAGCCAATGACAAACGTACGCCCATAAGAGAACGTTTCGTCATATTCGATGAGTGTGAGTCCAATACCAAAGCCCGCTTCTTGATTAAGGAAACCAAAGCCGGTGGCGATACCACGAGCGTCGAGATTGGTTAGTGCATTGTTGATGATTGTGTAAAAGAAAAATACCAGTGCGGCGATGGCAATGATCTGGAAAATAGCAGAACGAAAAGCTGGGTTATAAATCAGACTCTTGCTTCCGCTTGGTTTGGACATCGTACTTTGCGATGCATTATTCGTCGGTTTCATACAGCGATAACCTCAAACCCTTATATAGAATAGATTCAGCCAAGAAAAAGGGCGGCATGCACCGCCCTTATTTAACTCGTTTCTATCGGATAGGTGGTGCGTACATAAAGCCGCCTGCATTCCACAGTGCATTTACGCCGCGAGAAATCTTAAGAGGCGAACCAGTACCTACCGTACGCTCAAAGCTCTCACCATAGTTACCGACTTGCTTGATAACTTGGTAACCCCAATCGTCACGGATACCTAGACCTTTACCTTTAGGGCCGTCAACACCAAGAATGCGTTTGATGTTTGGATCTTTCGATTTCAACATTTCATCGGCGTTCTTAGAACTGATGCCATATTCTTCCGCATTCACCATTGCAAATAGCGTCCATTTAGCGATGTTGAACCATTGATCATCACCTTGACGAACAACAGGACCTAGTGGTTCTTTTGAAATGATTTCTGGAAGTACGGTTGCTGAAGAAGGGTCTTTAAGGTTTAAGCGAAGGGCATAAAGGCCAGATTGGTCAGTAGTAAGAACATCACATCGACCAGCATCAAAACCTTTAGAGGTTTGCGCGGCGGTATCAAATACCACTGGCTTGTAAGCCATACCTTGGTTACGGAAGTAATCTGCTAGGTTAAGCTCTGTGGTTGTACCTGATTGCACACATACAGAAGCGCCATCAAGTTCTTTTGCACTTGAGATACCAAGATCTTTCTTCACCATAAAGCCTTGACCATCGTAGTAGTTAACGCCTACGAAGTTCAAACCAAGAGCAGTGTCGCGATGAAGTGTCCAGGTGGTGTTACGTGAAAGCACATCGATTTCACCCGATTGTAAAGCTGTGAAACGTTCTTTCGCGGTTAGGGGTACATATTTAACTTTCGTTTTATCCCCAAGAACGGCTGCGGCCAGTGCTTGGCAATATTCTACGTCGATACCTTCCCATTCGCCTTTAGAGTTAGGGTTTGAGAAACCAGGTAGACCGGTACTTACGCCACAAGTGATAAAACCTTGTTTTGTGACTTTGTCCAGAGTCGTGTCTGCTGCTTGCGCTGATGTCGTCATCATGGCAGTAGAAGCCGCTACGACGGAAGCAAGAACTGTGAGTTTATTTGCCATTTGTATCCTTCCTGTATGATCCATGTTTAATCAGGAGCGACCTGATACAACGTGTCCAATTTATTTGTGTTATCGTCCTATCTGGTTGATTTTCAATGAAACGGTAATCGACAAATCAACCAGTTATAAGCGTAGGTAAGGATCTGCTAATTCTCAAATATATAATTTAAAAAGAGTTTTGGAGAGAACTTACAAAGAACCTTGCGATTTAGAATGGCGAAATGTTAAATGTTTGTAAATAGTGCAACTGGTTGTCAAATTAGTGCATCAGAACAATCACTAAAAGAGTGTCAAAAACAAAAGGATAATAATTTGTTATTAAAAGTATCATTAGTAGAGGCGGGCTGAGTAAGCCGAAAATTTGAACAAAAATTATTTGTGACATCGAAACTAGGTGAACAGGTTGCCCTGTTTTTGGTAGCATGAATTTCGACAGTTATTTGAAGTAATCATGGATTGAAATGCGATATTTTCCTCTGTTCTTAGATTTAGTAGATAAACCCGTGCTGGTTGTAGGCGGTGGTGAAGTAGCAAGCCGTAAAGTAGAAGCCCTACTTAAAGCTGGGGCGGACGTTACGATTGTCTCCCCAAGCCTTGTCGACTTTCTTGATAAGCTTGCGCAAGAGCAACAAGTGCGATGGATTCAACGTTTTTATTCTAGTGACATTGTCACGAAATCGTTCATTCAAGTTTGGGCAACCACGGATAATCCAGAGTTAAACCATCAGGTTTACAAAGACGCTAAAGAGCTTGGCATATTAGTTAACGTTGTTGATGACAAGCCGTACTGTGATTTTATTACGCCTTCAATGATTAATCGTGGCCGCATTCAAATTGCCATTTCAAGTGGTGGCGCGTCTCCTGTTTTGATTCGAAATATTCGTGAAAAGCTTGAAGCTATTCTTCCGCAAAATATGGGATTGATGGCGGAGTTCGCTAACTCCAAACGCAATTCGATTAAAGAGGCACTACCGAGCGTCGACTTACGCAGGAAATTTTGGGAAAGTTATTTCTCTCATCCAGAAGTAGAGAACGCTCGCGATAATCGCGAATTGGAAATCATTTATCAACAAACCATGGCAAAACCTTTGGACGAGGAGGGAAGCTGTACCTGGATTCAAGTTGGGCAAGATGTCGAAATGCTGCCTATCAAAGCAGTCCGTTACATGCAGCAAGCCGAACTTGCCTTGTATTCGACGATGTGCGAAGTGGACGTCATGGAGTTGGTAAGAAGGGATGCTGAACGTGAACCTTTTAGAAGTGCCACCGAACTTTCTGATATGTTGACTAAAGCGAGAAAAGAAAACTTACGTGTGTGCGTGTTTGTACCTTCAGGGACGAGTGAATTCTCTTTATTGCAAGGGCAAGACCTAGTTATCTGATTATTTTGCATATAGTTTACGGACATAAAAAACGCCGACGAATAACTCGTCGGCGTTTTCAATTCTCGGTTTCCTCAATCGACAGGTGTTAATTGAGGAACCGAATTAATCACGGAAGTTGTTGTACTGAAATGGGATACCCATATCTGCTTCACGGATCGCTGCAATCGTCGCTTGGAGATCATCGCGCTTCTTACCTGTTACGCGAACTTTGTCGCCTTGGATAGAAGCTTGAACTTTAAGCTTTGCGTCTTTGATTAGCTTAACCACTTTCTTTGCGGTTGGTGTATCAATGCCTTGGCGGAAAGCAACGTTTTGGTGCCAGTTTTTACCTGTTGCTTCTGGATTTTTTGCGTCCATAGCATTTGCATCAATGTTGCGTTTAGCCAAGTGGCTACGCAGAATGTCACGCATTTGCTTAAGCTGAAACTCGCCTTCTGCTGACACTTTTACATTTTCTTCTACTAGCTCAAAGCTCGCATTCACATTGCGGAAATCGAAACGAGTAGACAGTTCACGGTTAGCGTTATCAACCGCGTTACGTAGTTCGACGGTATCGATTTCTGAAACAATATCAAACGATGGCATGAAGATTCCTTGATTATCTTGTTATAGGGAAATTACTTACTGGATTTAACTGCGGCTGCCAGCATATCTAGCATGGTTACAGTATCATCCCAACCTAGACATGGGTCAGTGATCGATTGACCGTAAGTTAGGTTGTTAATATCAGTCATTGGCTGATTGCCTTCAATAATGAAGCTCTCTGCCATAATACCAGCAATACGTGTGCTGCCTGACTTAATTTGGTCGCAAATGTCTTGAGCAACATCGATTTGTTTACGGTGTTGTTTTTGGCAGTTTGCGTGACTGAAATCGACGATCAAACGCTGCGGCAAATCGAACTCTGCTAGCGCGTCACAAGCTTGTTTAACAGAAGCTTCGTCAAAGTTAGGGCCTTTCTCACCACCACGAAGAATAATGTGACCGTAAGGGTTGCCGCTAGTGCGGTACACCGTCATACGCCCATTCTTGTCTGGGGAGTAGAAGTAATGTGATGCTTTAGACGCACGAATCGCATCAATGGCAATTTTCACGTTGCCGTTAGTACCGTTCTTGAAGCCAACTGGGCAAGATAGGGCAGACGCCATTTCACGGTGAATTTGCGATTCAGTCGTACGAGCACCAATTGCGCCCCATGTGATCAAATCAGCAATGTACTGGCCTGTAATCATATCAAGAAACTCAGTAGCAGTCGCAAGACCAAGCTTGTTGATATCCAGTAGCAGTTTACGCGCTTTGTGAAGACCGGCTTCAAGCGCATAAGAACCATCTAGGTTAGGGTCAGTAATCAAACCTTTCCAACCAACTACTGTACGCGGCTTTTCAAAGTATGTACGCATAACGATGAACAGTTCGTCTTTGTACTGATCTTGAATTTCGCTAAGACGCGTCGCGTAGTCAATTGCCGCTTCAGTGTCATGCACTGAACATGGGCCAACGATAGCGAGGATACGGTCATCCTCACCAGTTAAAATCTTTTCAATTTGTCGACGAGATTGAGCGATACGGTCAGCTACATCATCAGTGATTGGATGTACACTACCTAGCTCTGCGGGTGTCGGCATTGGACCCAAAGGTTGGGTTCTCAATTCATCTGTTTTTATAGGCATGTTATAGCTTTATTCTCTATTGCGAAGCGGTAAAGATAACGGAATTATAGTTAGGAATAAACCGTTTCACGGGATTCTTATCTAGTAAATACCGAATTGTATGTACTGCTGTTGGTATTCATTGGTGTTGCTTATATATAAATGACAAAACATGCTCTGGATATCAATACATAGTTGTTTGAATTTATAACCGTTTTTTCTATTTGCTAACAGAATAATTGTGCCAAATCGTAAGCAAAGCGTTGTAGGTTGGGAGTTTCATATATTGTGACCATGTCACGCGAAAATGCGCAAACGATTTGTTTTTTAACCAAGATCGATTTCTCGTTAACATTTCTTTGACATCTTTGAAGTTTGTTGATTGACTGGTCAGACTAGTTTAAGGGGAGTTTCAAAATGTTTTCAGCGGTTCGTCGTGCAAACCTTTACCTCAATCTGTTTGGCTTTTCAAAAGTGCCTTTAATTTGGCTATGTCGACCGAAGATCCTTGCGATTGATGATCAGCATGTCGAAGTAAGAATCCCGCTCAAGCGAAGAACCAAGAATCATCTTAATAGTATGTATTTTGGCGCATTGGCTGTTGGGGCAGATGTTGCTGGTGGCTTTCTTGCTATGAGTAAAGCACAAGAGCAAGGAGAGAAGATTTCACTCGCGTTTAAAGGAGTAAGTGCTGAATTCTTAAAACGTCCTGAGGGTGACGTACACTTTGTCTGTCATGATGGCCCTGTGATTGATGAAATGCTCAAAATCACGCTAGAAACCGGTGAACGCGTTAATCGAGATGTGAAGATCACCGCATTGTGTCCAAAGATTAATGGTGATGAACCAATGGCCGAGTTCTCTTTAACGCTCTCCATCAAAAAAGCAGCCCAAAAGCAGGCTGCTTAACTTAAGAATAGTGACTGACGTTAGTTTAATTCAACTCTATTTTCTCAATAGACACGATTTTCGAACGGTTTAACACGACTTTCCAACGATAGAAGACAGGCTCGTCAGTGTGGTTGTCTTCTTTCACAATCACGTTGACCAAGTGTCGCTTCTCTACAGACTCTTTACTCACTTGCCCTTCGTTCAGGCGATATACGCGGTTAGAGCTTTTGTCCATCAAACGGATAATTGGGCGCAAACTGATGTTTAGCGTTTCACGAGTTTGTTCATAGCCACTCAAAAATAACGACGTCGCCATCTCAGTTTTTGCGTGGTAATGAAGAATTTGTTCTTCACGCTGGACGACGCGTTTCTTACGAATGTTCTGAATGCGATCAGGCAAGCTCGAAAGGGAGCGATAGTCCAACCATTCCAATTTTCGACCCACCACTTTCTTTGTTGTCGGGTCCATGTACTTCTTACGCCACTTCGGTTTGCCTTTGCGGATCCAACGCCACATCGCGTCGCGTAGGTCATCTTTAAAGATTTCACGTAGAGCATAGATAAACGACATCGCAATGATAAAAGATGCAGAAATCTCTCCTAAGTAATCTCGGGCAAGAATAACGGTACTTGTGACCACGACCATCACCAAGCCGGTGGCTATGCCTTTAATCGCACGCTTGATGTTGTTTCCCATCGACATCGTTTTTTCGCTTAAAACGATAGGGTGCTCAATCAAACGTCTCAGCAAACGCATTTTATTCGACAAACGAGTTACATCTTCAACGACACTCGGCGAGTTATAGTTGTTGAGTTTACGGTGGGCTTGCTCTTTCTCACATAAAGTAATCAGACGATCTTTAATTGTGCTGTAATCGCCTTCGCGAGGAAGGTGCGCGACAAGAGACAAAAATTTTTGCTCAGTGTACCAAGACAAGTAGTTATCAATGTTCACGTAATAACGCTTGAGATTTTCTTCGTAAGGAATGGAACGTCTCAAGCGCTTAAGAATGTCGATAGTCAATTCGATGACTTCATCCACTTCTTCTGCGGTAACACTGTCGTTGTCATGCTTATTCAATGCTGCAACGGCTTTATCCAGAGCCGTGACGTATTGATACGCAAACAAACTCAAACTTACGCGATACTGTCGATTAGATAGGCGCCCTCGTTTGGCCAAGCGGCTATGCACGAGAGGTAGTAGCACTTCTGTACTGTAGTAAGAACGTTTTTGCGTGATGGAAGTGTAATAGAACTCAGACTCGCTGATGATGTCGGAGTTTAAACCTAATTCACCAGGCACAAAAATATAGATATCAAGATCAAGCGTTTTGCTCTTTGCCAATGCGTGGCTAATTTTTAAGGTTATCGAATCCTGTTTGTCGACGGTGACCAAGGAAGGCTCCTGATTTTGCTAAAGCATCCTATACCCATAAGCGTCCATTAAGCACAATAACTTAAGGTCGACTAGGATAAGTAGTTGAACGACGACAGCATAGCAGAGAGGATGGTATTTCTCTCTGATTTTCTTGTCAGTTTGGGTATAATTCCCAGTAAATTTAAAAAGAGACAAATTCAATGATTAAAATTGGTCAAATTAACAGCTTAGAAGTCACTAAAACGGCTGATTTTGGCGTATTTTTGGATGGTGATGATTACGGTTCAGTCATGCTGCCTAATAAATATGTACCAGAAGGTACGAATGTAGGCGATCATATTGACGTATTTCTTTACTTTGATTCAGAAAGTCAGCTAGCTGCGACCATTGATAAACCCATTGCTCAGGTTGGCGAGTGGGGCCTAATGCAAGTCGAAGGTGTCAGTAGCACTGGTGCTTTCGTAAATTGGGGCATCAAAGAAAAAGATCTTCTTATCCCGTTTAGTGAGCAACGTGCGCGCTTTACCGCTGGTCAAAACATTCTGGTTTACGTGTACACAGATAAAGCATCTGGTCGTATTGTCGGTACAACTAAGTTCAATAAGTGGCTGGATAAAACGCCAGCAAACTATGAAGTGAACGAAGAAGTTAACCTAATCATCGCAGAACGTAGCCAACTTGGTTATAAAGCGATTGTGAACGGCGAGCATTGGGGAATGATCTTCCCATCGGATGTGTTCGGTAAGCTGTTTATTGGTAAAAAGCTGAAAGGCTACATTAAGCAAATTCGCGAAGACGGCAAAATCGACCTTGCGCTACAAAAAGTAGGCGTGGCGAAAATGGATGATCTTTCGAGTAAAATCCTAGAGCTTTTAGAGAAGAAGGGTGGTTTCCTACCTCTAAACGATAAATCTACGCCAGAAGCGATTTTTGCAGCTTTCCGTACAAGTAAAGGCACGTTCAAAAAAACCATCGGCGGTTTGTACAAGCAAGGTAAGCTCGTGATTGAAAAAGACGGTATTCGTCTCGCTGAATAGAGCTTTAAGTTGCTGGTGGCGGAGGTTCATCAAGTTCAAACTCGATTTGGACGAAAATAGCAGTCAAAAAAATGGCCCAAACTCGTCCTTATTTTGGGCCTAGGGGAAACGGCTCCTTTCATAGAGCCTGCGCTAAACTTTTGACCAACACATATTGTTGGTGAACATAGAGAGAAATGCCGTTTCAAAGCGATGCTTTGATATCTTCAGTTTAGTACAGGGGACTCGAATCGCTAGTGAACCCAGTTCCAATCATGCTTTAGAACCAAAAAGCCATCGTAAATACGATGGCTTTTCATTTGTTTATAGAATTTCACTTTGCTACTAAAATAAGTTCTTATCTCGCACTAATTCTCGTGGAAGGCCGTTTTTAATGCGGCTACTTACCCATTTACCAAGGCCAATGATCGCGCCTTCGTACTTCACTAATACTTCGCCTTTGCCGGTTTTCATCTCAGCTGGAATGTTTTGAGGGCGAACGTCTCGGCCCATATACCATTCACGAGCTTCGTCGATCGTAAGCTCAATCGCATTTTTCTCTAAACCTGTCGCCAGCGCCGTTGCTACTTGATGTTGCCAACGGTAGCCATTCTTATGCGCTTCGGCAATCTTGATACCCATGCGAGAGAAACGCAGTTCGCCAATCATCGGCTCTAGTGCGTCTGGGAAAAGCCACACATCTTTATCACGAATCCAAACCGTGCTGTCTTCAGGTAACTTGATGTCCATTGCGCTTTGAAGCTGGTTAGCTATATCAGTGGATTCTTTGTTAGACGCTTTAACAAATGGGAATTTACCCATGCGTTTTTTGACTTTTGGTGCTTCTACGGCAGCAAGCTTACGTATACGTGCAACAAAGAAACCCTCACAGTCATACACTTGAGGGAAGATGTGCAAGAAGCCTTCTTCAGTCAACGCCGCCTCGGCATTATTAAACAGATCTTTTAAGCTCTCGAATTCAACCGCGTCACCAAATGTTTCTTTAAGATGATGGCAAACTTGTTGGTTTTCTTCCGTGCTCAACGTGCAGGTTGAATAAACCATCACGCCGCCAGGTTTAAGAGCGTGGAACGCACTTTCGATCAAATCTTTTTGAGTGTCTGCAATTTCAATGACTGATGCTTGCGTCCAGTTCTTCATTGCGTCTTCATCTTTACGCACTGTGCCTTCACCGGAACATGGTGCGTCTAACAGAACGGCATCAAATTGTTCTGGTAGCCAGCCACCAAACACACGACCGTCGAAGTTACTTAGTGCTGCGTTACGCACACCACAACGTTCGATGTTTGCGTGTAGCACTTTTACACGACTTGCCGCGTATTCATTCGCGACCAAAACGCCTTCATTGTTCATTAAGGCAGCTATTTGAGTTGTTTTAGAACCCGGAGCCGCAGCGGTATCGAGCACTGCGTCATACGATTCGTCATTCATGAATAAGGCGGATACCGGCATCATTGAGCTGGCTTCTTGAATATAAAACAACCCAGACATGTGTTCTGCGGTATTGCCTAATGGTACGAACGATTCATCTGCTTCGATCCAAAAACCAGTCTCACACCAGGGTACAGGAGATAACTTCCAACCTTTTGCCTTTGCTCGCTCTAAAAACGCCTCTAAGCTGACTTTCAACGTATTAACGCGAATACTCTTGCGCAACGGCTTTTGGCACGACGCTACGAAGTCATCCATGTTGAGGTGAGCAGGAAGAATAGTTTTGATTTTTTCCAGAAATGCTTCTGGGATGTAAACATTAGGATGCAAAGTGGAATCTCGATTGCAGAATTTGCTGCAAATGATATACGAAACTGGGTTAGAAACGAATAGCCACAAAGGCTACGGTAATAAAAAAGAGCAGCGATTGCTGCTCTTTAGTCTATCTTGGCTATCTATGAATCATGGTTTGGGGATCGCTGTGCGCCATTCCAACCAACTCTCTTCAGCTTGAGGGTACAAGTAGAAAGAGTGACCTTTTTTTGCTGCTGGTGGAATTTGAGATTGCTCTGGTGTTGAGAAAGCGATACCACCACGTACAAGGCTATCAATTGTACCTGCTTTAATGTTTGCTCCACCTAAACCAATCGAAACATCAACGCCAGACACGTTCCAGAATACACTGTTCTGACGAACTAGGTAGGCATATTCTGGCTGAATTTCAATCTGGGTAATCACACGATCAGCGAATTCTCCTAAATGCACATCCGTTACCTGACCAACTTCCATTTGACGGTATAGGATAGGGGTGCCAATCTGTACTGAGCCACGCTGTTCACTTTGTAAGGTAAAACGCATCCCTTGTGAGCGCGCATTACCTTTCTCTAGATCAAATTTGAATGCTGCTGCACCTTGGCCTGGTTCCACGCTAATGGATTTAGACACTAATGCGCCTAGGTTTTTAACGCCGCCTAAGCCAATTTCTGGCTCAGTTAGCCAAAAGTGTGACCCGGTAACGGCAATATCTTCCACATATTCAGGCAAAATACGGGCAGTCACTTCAACCATTTCTCGGCGGAAGTTAGGGACCACTAAAGTGACTTCACCGACTTTGACACCTTGGTATTTTATTGGCATCCCTTTGCTTACTTCCTGAGAACCGTCTGTTTCCAAAGCGATGACACGTCCAAACTTACGCGCTTGCTTTTGATCTTGATAGAGCTTCCAGCGTTGGCCAATTTTGTTCTCAATACCTGGAATTGAATCGAACGCGATACCGCCTTTAATTAAGGATTTAAGCGGGTGTGCCTTAACGGTGATTCCAGCAAGTGAAGCGTCGACCTCAACGCCTGAGCGATTCCAAAATACGGTTTGAGCCGTAATCAGATGTGCGTAGCGGTTTTCAATCGTTGCTTTTACGATGACACCACCATCGACTAAATTGAAATCAGACACGCTGCCCACGGGCAGATTTCGGTAGAGCAGAGGACTGCCTTTCGAAATCGGAGGCAACTCAGAAGCAAATAAGTTAAGCGTTTTCGAACCACTCTGGTTGTATTGCGCTAATTCAGCTAAAGATTCACTTTGGAATAGCTGGTACTCTTTTTGAATCTTTTCCGCACCTTGGCTAACAAAGCTGATTGAACCTGTTAACAGTTGTTTGGCCGGTGGGACCGTCACACTGAGGCCCGATTCAGTGAGCTCGGCCGATGCACTGCCTGTTACATAGAAGCGGTTGTTGGATTTGATGAGGTGTTTGTATTCTTGATCAATCAACACATCCATGAAAACTTCATGATTCGCTTGCTGAGCTTTCTTTTCATCGAGTAGCCCTACTTTAATGATTGAACCCACAACAATGCCTTTGTAGAGGACGTTTGCACCGCTATCTAAGCCGAATGAGTTATCCGAAACAAGGCGAATCGCTATCGATTTCTCCTGCTGCTGATTAAAGACGTTTTTACGAATAGCAGTAAACTGACGTGCACGTTCACCTTCACCTGGAACGATGGTTAAGAAATTGCCACGAACAAGGTTAGCGATATTTTCGACGCCAGAGAGTGATACTTTTGCTTCTTCAAGAACAAAACGTGTACCAGAGGTAAGCATGTCACTGAATGCGGGTTGGATTGCAGCAGAAGCAAGAATGACCTCACGACCTTCAGATAGGTTTAAATCCGTGACTTGGCCGACTTCAATCCCACGATACATGATCGGAGCACCTTCAGCGCTGATTTTGTTGTCATCTGGAAGGGCAATTTTGATTGCGATACCACGGCCTGCGGTTTTAAGGTCTTTATATAAACGAAATTCTTTATAATCTTCGACTGGCTCACCATCGTCTGGTGAGTCGACCGCGATCGCACCACCAAGTAGGGCGCTCATGCTTTCTAGGCGGACATCAACGCCTTCAAAACCGATGCTTGCACCAATACCACTCACATTCCAAAAACGACTGCGGTTGTTGATGATGTGTCGGTATTGATCCTGAATGTTGGCTTGGATCGTAATGGATTTCGCATCTTCGTTTAATTGGTAGCTGTAAACTTCACCAATAGGGATTTTTTTATAAACAATCTGAGAACCAATGGAAACGCCGCCTAAGTCACGACTTTTTAGTTTGATATTGAGCCCTTGAGTGACACGAAGATCAGTCGGTGCGGAATCAAGTGCGTGGAACGACGTTTCAAACTCTTTACTGTCACCCGGTTGGATAGAAATATAGTTACCGGAGACAAGAGCATCTAACCCAGATACGCCAGTTAAACTTGCGGTCGGTTTAACGAGCCAAAAGCGTGTTTTCTCATTAAGCAATTTGGTTGCTTCTGGGTAAATGTCTGCATCGACATAAATGCTGCCTAAATCCTCAGACAAGTTGATGTCGCGTACCATACCCACTTCCAAGCCTTGATAGCGAATCGTCGTACGGCCAGCAATTAAACCGGCTGCATCAGAGAAGTGGATTTGTACCCGCTGTCCAGCGTCATGAATGGACTTAACGACGAGCCAACCGGCTAAAATCATCGTCAAGATCGGCAGGAGCCAAAGGGGAGAAATGCCTTTACTCCTCTTTATCTCTGGCTCGTATGACGTTTGAGAACTGTTCTGATCACTCATTAATTGACTCTTTTTCTGATTGTTTTGGGGCTTGGTCCCAGATAAGCCTTGGATCAATGCTCTCCGCGGCGAGCATTGTAAGAACGACAACTACACCAAACGCTACCGCACCGTAGCCTGGTGTGAAATCGAGAATTTGTCCACGATCGACCAATGTCATCATGATAGAGATAACAAACAAATCCATCACGGACCATTTACCGATCCACTTTACTGCAAAGTAAACCATCATTCGCTGTCTTCGATACACCGAACGTTTAAATTTTATACATAGCAAGATGTAGGTGAGACCAAGGATTTTTGCCACAGGTACGACAATACTGGCAACAAAAATGATCACTGCGATACCGTACATCCCATTTTTGACTAAACCAGCAACGCCCGAAAATATCGTATCTTCTAAACGTTTGCCGTTCGTAAGCAAGATAGAGATAGGGATTAGGTTCGCCGGAAAAATAGCAATGGTTGCTGCGATTAGGTAAGCCCAAGTTTTTTGGATTGAATTTGGCTTACGATGGTAAAGCGCATGATTACAACGGCGGCATTTATCACCTTCTGGTTGAGAAAGGTGACACTCGTGACAATGTACGTCCTTGTGTTTAAAGTCATAGCTCGTCTCAGACTGCCATGACTCCCAGTAGCGACGGACGCTAATACGAGAAATCAACAAAACAGTGAAGATTTGCAGTAGTACGAGGCCGATCAATCCTGGTCCGACGAAAATGTCAGAGTAGTCCTGAAGCTTGAAACAGGAGATTGCGATACTGACCAAAAATACATCCAGCATGACCCAATGTTTAAGGTGTTGGATTAGCCACAGTGAAACCCTAAGTCCTTTAAACCAACGCTTGCGTAATGACCAATGTGCGGTTACGACAGAGCTACATACGATGAGTGGGGCGAGGGAGCTGCAAAACAGAATTAAGATAGAAAGAAGGACAAAGCCTTCTTGAAACAGCGTAATCATCCCAGATGGCAGTGTTGCCGGTATCATTACACCGAACAGACGAATGCTGATGAAATTAAAAAAATGTGAAGGGATGAACAGGAGAATGCAGGTAACCGCGATAGCAAGGTTACCAGACAAGCTTGGACTGCCACCTCGATACAACTCAGTTCCGCAGCGTGGGCAGTGCGCATTTCTTCGATTAGGTAAATCGACAATATCGACAGGTAACTCGCAACCTTGGCATAAGCGAACATTATTGGGTTGCGACGCATGTTTAGACAGAGAGGTCACAACGACCTCTCCACTAAGAATGGTTTAAGCGTGGGACTGAATGCCCCCGTATAGGGTTTGATATAAGCCTTCTTGCTCAACAAGCTCACCATGGGTTCCTGTTTGCGTCACTCTTCCGTCCTCAAGCACATAAATCAAATCAGCTTGCTTAACGGCAGATAAGCGGTGCGCGACGATTAGTGTCGTTCTACCACGTAAGAATTCAGTTAACGCCTTATGAAGAGCCGCTTCAGTTGCGGTATCCAATGCAGACGTTGCTTCATCTAGGATAACAAATTGTGGATTACTCAACACCATTCGTGCAATAGCTAAACGTTGACGTTGGCCCCCAGATAGGCGAATACCATTGCGTCCGATTTGCGTATCCAAACCGTGGTTTAGTTGAGAAATTACATCTTGCAACTGCGCAACTTCTAGAGCGCGCCACAATGACATTTCGTCAAAATTCCCACCGAGGGTCAGATTATGCCTCAACGAGTCATTAAATAGTATAGGTTGTTGTAAAACCACGGCAATTTTGTCGCGTATCACTTCAAAGCTAATGTCGTCTGTCAGTTCATCATTAAAACGGATTGAACCTGCGTTTTGTCTGTATACACCAATCAACAGCTGAATCAGCGTCGATTTACCACCACCACTTGCACCGACCAAGGCTACTTTCTTACCAGCTGGGATGTGTAACGAGAGATCGTCCAACACTTTGTTTTCATTATTGTATGAAAAATCAACATGTTCGATTTTCACATCAACTTCTTTATTTTCTTTGAAAGGATTTACCTTAGAGACAGGTCTATGTTCTTCTTCCAATTCTAATAGGTCGTTAATGCGTTTTAGTGCGGCTTTTGCGCTATACCAAGAGAATTGGATACCCAGTAGTTCCTGGACAGGAGAGAGCATAAACCAAAGGTAACCGAATACTGCGAAGATTTGACCAATGGTGAGGTCACTGAACATCACCATTAACATCGCAACAGCACGGAACAGCTCAAAGCCAATTAAAAATAAGAGGAAAGAAACTCGACCCGCGGCTTCGGATTGCCATGCATACTTGTCCGCATCAATACGAACTTGGTCAGCGTTGTTCTTCAATTGCTGTAGAAATTCGCGCTCTTTGTTTGCTGCGCGTAATTGATAGATACCATCTAGCGTTTCGACTAATCGATTCTGGAAGATTTCGAATGAATGGTTTTCCTTACGTTTTAGGTGTTTAACCATGCTCCCCAGTTTGCGAGAGAAGTAGATAACGATAGGGTTAACCAAAAGAATAAAGAGGCCTAGACGCCAGTCGAGCCATAGAAGGACAATGGCGGTACCAATCACCGTTAGAAAACTGATAACAAATTTAGCTAACGTAGAACCAATGAATTTATCAATAGTCTCAATGTCGGTGATAAGGTGAGCATTGATGCCACCGCTGCCTTTTGTCTCGTATTGTCGAATACTGATGCGACCGAGTTTGTCGATCATTTTACTTCGCATTTCAAACGTGATGGTTTTGGAGACTAAAGTAAATTGTCGGCTCTGAAGAATATTGAACGCTTGGCTGCCTGCCCGCATGAGCACAACCAAAAAGAGAGTAAAGAAAATATATCCCGTAGGTGTATGCCACGTTTCAGGTAAGACTGCATTCATTGCCGCAAGGCCTGATGCCGGTTTGTCCAATAAGACTTCATCCACCATTAAAGGCATAAGAAGAGGGATTGGAACACTAATCAAGGTTGCAAGAACAGCAATCAAGTTCGCCACAATCAACTTGGACTTGTGCTTTTTGACTTGTGTTATCAACCAAGAACGGCTAATAGTGTCGTTTTTCGGATTCATTGTAATTGAGAATAAGTCCTATTAAAAAGTAGGGCTGCATTGTAGCGCCATACTGTAAGAATGGAAGCCTAAATAAAAAGTAGGAAGTTAATATGAACATAGAACAATACCAAAGACTTACCAAACAAGCCGTAGCGCTGATCGAGTCAGAAAAAGACTACGTCGCGAACCTTGCCAACATCAGCTCACTACTATTTATGGAGCTTGACGAGCTCAACTGGGCGGGTTTTTACCTTAAAAAAGGAAATGAACTGGTACTTGGGCCATTTCAAGGCAAACCTGCTTGCGTTCGTATCCCAATGGGGCGTAGTGTTTGTGGTACAGCTGCTCAAACTAATACCGTACAAAGAGTATACGACGTTCATGAGTTTGAAGGTCACATTGCCTGTGATGCTGCGAGTAATTCGGAAATTGTTATTCCTTTTACTATCAATGGAGAAGTGGCTGGCGTATTGGATATTGATAGCCCAAATATCGGCCGATTCGATGAAACAGACGAGGAAGGACTCACTCATTTTATGTCAGAAGTAGAAAAGCTGCTTAATTCGCACGCTAACGACGCATAAATTCGTCCTCTAGTGTGGTTTTTCCTTGGCATGTCACTATAATACGAGAATATTTTTTCTTAATGCTTCGCGGAAATCCGCTCAAACCAGGAACCCTCATGACTGAAAAGTTAAAAAACAGCAAAGAAGTTATCGCATACATTGCTGAATGTTTCCCTAAGTGCTTTACTTTAGAAGGTGAAGCAAAGCCTCTGAAAATTGGTATTTTTCAAGATCTTGCGGAACGTCTAAATGAAGACGAAAAAGTAAGCAAAACTCAGCTTCGTGCAGCGTTAAGACAGTACACTTCATCATGGCGTTACCTACACGGTGTAAAACCAGGTGCAGTACGTGTTGATCTAGATGGCAACCCATGTGGTGAGCTAGAGGAAGAACACGTAGAACACGCAAAAGCAACACTAGCTGAAAGCAAAGCGAAAGTTCAGGCTCGTCGTAAAGAACAAGCACAAAAAGCTCGTGAAGAGGGTAAGGCGAAAGCGAAACCTGCGGCTAAAAAGCCACAACAGCCTCGTCGTACTAACAAACCAAAAGTACAAAAAGAAAGTAAGCCTGTTGAAACACGCGCGCTAAACGCTGATGAAATCACAATCGGCAATGCAGTAAACGTGAACATGGGTAAAGGAAACATGGCAGCGACCATTGTTGAAGTCAATAAGGAAGATGTACGTGTTCAACTTGCTAACGGCCTGCAAATGGTTGTGAAAGCGGAGCACTTGCGCGCATAAGGGAGATACTCCTACGCATGAATTGCCGTTCAAAAGTGACACTGATTGCTGCTAGCTTCTGGCTAGCAGCATCAGCTCAGGCTCTCGAAGCCAAACTAAACAAAGATGACTTGCCGGTTCTTGCTCCTGAAGTTCAGCATGAAACAGCCAGCAAACGAGTAACTTCTCGATTTACCCGCTCTCATTATAAGCACTTCAATCTGAATGATGATTTCTCTAAAGCGATCTTTGAACGCTACGTAGAAATGCTTGATTACAATAGAAATATTTTTACTCAAGCGGACATTGATTCTTTTAAAGATTGGTCGATCAGTCTTGATGATCAGCTAAAAGCTGGTAACAACAAGATTGCATTTGATGTTTATAACCTTTCGATGCAAAAACGTTTCGAACGTTTTGCCTATGCGTTAACTCTGCTTGATAAAGAAATCAAATTCGATACTGAAGACTTTATTGAACTGGATCGTTCTGAAGCGACTTGGCCTAAAGACGAAGCAGAGTTAAATGAGCTTTGGCGTAAACGCGTTAAGTACGACGCTCTAAACCTAAAACTGACTGGTAAAGACTGGCCAGAAATTAAAGAGGTTTTAGAGAAGCGTTACAATAACGCAATGAAGCGAATCACTCAGACTCGTAACGAAGATGCCTTCCAGCTGTACATGAATGCATTCGCTCGAGAAGTAGACCCGCATACTAGCTACTTATCACCTCGCAACGCTGAACAATTTCAATCTGAGATGAACCTCTCTCTTGAAGGTATTGGTGCGGTGCTCCAAATGACGGATGACTACACAGTGATTCGTTCACTTGTTGCAGGTGGTCCGGCATCTAAAAGTAAGCAGTTAGGTGAGGGTGACCGCATCATCGGTGTTGGGCAAGATGGTGAAGATGTTGTTGACGTAATTGGTTGGCGTTTAGATGACGTTGTTCAGTTAATTAAAGGCCCTAAGGGGACTAAAGTTAACCTAGAAATCTTGCCGGATGGTAAAGAAGCTAAGAGTTACGTTGTCACTATTGTGCGTGACAAAGTTCGTTTAGAAGACAGGGCAGTCAAATCTGAAATAATAGAGAAAGACGGTAAGAAAATTGGTGTACTAGAGGTACCAAGTTTCTATGTTGGTCTCTCGAAAGACACAGATAAACTGATTTCTGAACTCAAAACGAAAAACGTTGATGGCATTATCGTCGATTTGCGTAACAACGGCGGCGGCGCTCTAACCGAAGCAACGGCACTGACTGGTCTATTCATCAAAGAAGGCCCTGTTGTTCAAGTTCGTGATAGTTATGGTCGCATCAAAGTTAACGCGGATACTGATGGTCAAGTCAGCTATGATGGACCACTGACGGTATTGATTAACCGTTATAGTGCCTCTGCTTCTGAGATCTTTGCCGCAGCACTGCAAGATTACGATCGTGCCGTGATTTTGGGTGAAAACTCATTCGGTAAAGGGACGGTTCAGCAACATCGTTCATTGAATCATATTTATGATCTTTTCGATAAAGAACTCGGGTATGTTCAGTACACGATTCAAAAGTTCTACCGTATTGATGGCGGAAGTACTCAGAACCGTGGTGTTGCTCCAGATATTGCTTATCCAACGCCTGTGGAACCAAGTGAAACTGGAGAGAGTGTTGAGGACAATGCACTACCTTGGGACAGCATTGATAAAGCGAAATATCAGATGTTCCCAAGTAATGACGCTTTGGTTACCAAACTAACAGAACTTCACAACAAACGTATCGCTGATGAAATGGAGTTCCGTTTTATCAATGAAGATATCGAAAAGTATCGTAAAGAGAAGGATGATAACTTATTGTCTCTTAACGAAAAAGTTCGTGAAGAAGAATCTGATGAAGCAGAAGCATTACGTTTGAAGCGCATCAACGAACGCCAAGTTGCAATGGGCAAAAAACCATTTAAGACTTTGGATGACGTGCCGAAAGACTACGAAGCACCAGACGTATACCTGGACGAATCAGTAGCGGTCATGGTTGATATGTTGAAAAGGCTAAAAATTTAGTCATAACAACTAGCAATTCTGTTGTTTAAGAGCGAGTCATAGTGATTCGCTCTTTTTTTATGCGCTTTTCGCTAGGAGTATTCACTGCAAATGAGTTAATTCTGCGCTTAATTTTCTTAAACAATTTACGTGATGTAGATCAAATATTTCGCGAAAGTGAGATCTAAAGCCTAAGCTAAAAGAAAACGATAAGGATACCGTTATGAAATGGTTCATTATTTTACTTAGCTTTTGCTGCTTTAGCGTTTCTAGTGCGGAAACCAACAAAGAAGACGAACTCAGTCACTTTGATACTCCTTTTCTCATAGGGGATTGGTACTTAATGAACCCAAACCCTGAGGATTCAGCGGAGAATTTTCGCGCAATCAAACTGACACTTGGTTCTAATTATACTTTCTCAATAGATATTCAAAAGAAAGACTATTCTATCGATCATTGGGAAGGACTATATAACGCTAATGAGGACACCATTGTTCTTGGGTTAAACACAGATGAACCGCAAATCTACGCCTATCAAAACAACCACAACACGCTTGACCTAAACGGTGTGACTTTTACCAAAGGACTCTCCAATGCACTAGCTGGCATTTGGTCAAGCTCTCATGTTGCAGGAGATGGTATGTTGGCGAACAACATCAATCAAATGGACCTTATCCTCCAGCCTGATTTTGTCTTTATGTTCCGTGTCGCTAATGCATCCGGAGAAGAATCAGTGAAACAGGGTGTCTTTTATACCGAGGGTGAACACCTAGTCCTTTTGTACGAAAACGGTGAGCATGGCACGCGCTATAAGCTGAACCAAAACGAGCTTACTATTGAGGATTCTAGTGGAGAGATGTATGCGGTACTCAATCGAGTCACACCCTAAATGATTCATTTCCATTATTTCACGCTGGTTTATTAATAGTGAAATATTCTGATGTTGATTAAATGTTAAACAGAAAGCGGAGCTAAGCCACTAAAAGCTCCGTTTTTTTATAGAAAGACTTGTATTCTGATACCACAACCCCTACAAATAGCTTATATCGTGATACCAGTGTGAGGTGTTTGAGCCTCCGGTCCTGGTATTTTTGTGGTTCTATATACAAGGATTTATGGACATGTCTCAAGCTCCCCAAGCAAAATATCGCAAAGACTATCAAGCGCCTTCGCATGCGATTATTGATATCGATTTAACGTTTGATCTTTACGACAACGACACTATCGTGACCGCAGTATCAAAAGTAGTTCAAAAGGGCGAATCAACAACTTTAGAATTAGACGGTGAAGGGCTAGAGCTTCGCTCCGTAAAAGTAAATGGTGAAGATTGGGCTCATCATGAAGTAAAAGAAGCCTCTTTAGTGCTTAGTGATTTGCCTGCGGAATTTGATTTAGAAATCATTACTAAAATCGACCCAGAAGCAAACACGGCACTTGAAGGTCTTTACAAATCAGGTGGTGCGTTTTGTACGCAGTGTGAAGCAGAAGGCTTCCGTCGTATTACTTACTACCTCGACCGTCCAGATGTTCTCGCTAAATACACAACAAAAGTGATTGCAGACAAAGCTATTTATCCGTTCCTACTTAGCAACGGTAACCGCGTTGCAGAAGGCGAAGCAGAAAACGGTCGTCATTGGGTTCAATGGCAAGACCCACATCCAAAACCAGCTTACTTGTTTGCGTTGGTAGCCGGTGATTTTGATGTACTACGTGACAAATACACAACCACATCAGGTCGTGAAGTAGTCCTAGAAATCTTTGTCGACAAAGGCAACCTAGATCGCGCTGGTCATGCGATGACTTCACTTATCAACTCAATGAAGTGGGATGAAGACCGCTTTGGTCTTGAATACGACCTAGATATTTACATGATCGTGGCCGTTGATTTCTTCAACATGGGCGCGATGGAGAACAAAGGTCTAAACATCTTCAACTCGAAGTTTGTCCTTGCGAATGAAAAAACCGCGACTGACCGTGAATACCTTGGTATTGAGGCGGTAATCGGTCACGAATACTTCCACAACTGGACGGGTAACCGTGTTACTTGTCGTGACTGGTTCCAGCTGAGTTTGAAAGAGGGCCTAACGGTGTTCCGCGATCAAGAGTTCTCATCTGATCTTGGTTCACGTGCAGTAAACCGCATCGACAACGTTCGCATTATCCGCGGTCCTCAATTCGCGGAAGATTCAAGCCCAATGTCGCATCCAATTCGTCCGGATAAAGTTATTGAAATGAATAACTTCTACACGCTAACCGTGTACGAAAAGGGCAGCGAAGTGATCCGCATGTATCATACGCTACTTGGCGAAGAAGGTTTCCAAAAAGGCATGAAACTGTACTTCGACCGTCATGATGGTACTGCAGCAACGTGTGAAGATTTCGTTTATGCAATGGAAGACGCAACGGGCGTTGACCTTAAGCAATTCCGTTTATGGTACAGCCAGTCTGGCACGCCAACACTTCGTGTAAACAGTGAATTCAATGCGGAAGCAAAAACTTACGCACTAACGGTTGAGCAATTTACTGAAGCAACGCACGACCAATCAGAAAAACAATCGCTACATATTCCATTCGATATTGAGCTATACGCGCAAAACGGTGACGTGATTCCACTGGTTATCAACGGTGAATCGGTACACAACGTTCTGGACGTGAAGCAAGACAAACAGACTTTCGTATTCGAAAACGTTGCAGAACAACCAGTGCCATCATTGCTTCGTGAGTTCTCTGCACCGGTTAAATTGGAATACGATTACAGCGATGATGAACTGATCTTCTTGATGAAGCACGCAACAAACGATTTTGCTCGTTGGGATGCAAGCCAAATGCTGCTAGCGAAGTACATTCGTCAAAACGTAACTAACGTTCAAGCGGGTGATGAGGTTAAGCTATCAGAAGACTTAATCGATGCATTCCGTGGCGTGTTACTTGATGCGAATCTTGAGCCAGCGTTTATCGCACAAGTTCTGTCTTTACCTTCAATTAACGAAATCACCGGTTGGTATAAGCAGATTGATATTGATGCGGTAGATACAGTACTGAATAACATTACAGTGTCACTTTCTAAAGAACTAGAAGATGAACTGAGTGCTACTTACCATGCATTGAACCAAGCAGAGTACAGCATTGACCACGACGCTATTGGTAAACGAGCTTTGTGTAACCAATGTCTGCAGTTCCTCGCTCATACTGAGAAGGGTAATGAACTAGCGAAAGCGCAATACGAGTCATCAAACAACATGACAGACACGATCGCGGCAATGAGTGCAGCGAACAATGCGCAACTTGCATGTCGTGAAGCCATAATGGCGGACTACAGTGACAAGTGGAAGCACGATGGTCTGGTTATGGACAAATGGTTTGTTCTTCAGGGCAACAACCCGGTTGAAAACGCACTTGAGAAAGTGAAAGAAACCATGAGCCACGAAGCATTTAGCTTGAAGAACCCGAACCGTACGCGTAGCTTGATTGGTTCTTTCTTAAACGCAAACCCTGTGCGCTTCCATGATAAATCAGGCTCTGGCTACCAGTTTGCTGGTGAGATCCTTCGTCAGTTGAACGATACCAACCCACAAGTGGCGTCTCGTATGATCGATCCTCTATTGAAGTTCCGTAAATACGATGAAGGCCGCCAAGCGCTTATCCGTGCAGAGCTTGAAAAGCTTAAAGCGATGGACAATTTAGCGAAAGACCTATTCGAAAAAGTGACTAAAGCACTAGACGAATAATCGACAAAAGAATAGGGTGGTCGTTAAGGTCACCCTAGTTTTTTGTTCTGACAATAATCCATTCTAATGAACCAGTATTACTTCTCTCTCAATATCTCTTATCAAACATTTCTTTCACACTATTCCGGTGCCGCTAGTTCGGTACAAGTCATTACTGACAATGGTTTAAGAGTGCAACTAGATGCATCAAGATTTAGACCATTTCTTAGTCAATTAGGCGTTAGAGGTCGTTTTAGACTCACAACTGACCAAAATAATAAGTTTCTAAAGTTAGAAACTCTGTGATGCCTGATATTCCTAGTGAGTTAAACAGGAATCTTAGTCACATAATCAAACATTTCACCTCTTACCACTGCGAATTTTTGTTAAACATTTGTAATTATGCTTTTACAATAAGTGTATGCATTACCTATGCTTAGTTTCGAGGCTAAAACCCGAAGTTAAGTCCCCCTACAAAACAACAATTCTAATGTGGAGTGTGAATATGACCGCGCGTGAAAATGTAGTGCCGGTTCTGCTTGAAAAGGTATACCAACTAATTCAAGACAAACTCGAGCTTTCTCACCAACCGCTTGTAACTAAACTTGCTCAACACTTATTTAGTAACATTGCTGATGATGACTTGATTCAGCGAAACGAATCCGACCTTTATGGTGCCGTGGTTAGTTTGTGGCATCACGTCAATGAAAAGAAACCAGAAGACATCTCTGTAAGGGTATTTAACCCAGCAGTCAGCCGCCAAGGTTGGCAATCGACTCACACTATTGTTGAAATTGTTGTTCCAGATAGCCCATTTTTGGTGGATTCCATCAAGATGGCGCTAACGCGACTCGATCTTGTCTCTCACTTAATGCTTAACAACCCAACGCAACTAGAACGCGATAAGAAAGGGCAAGTGACAGACATTAATGGTGAAAGCGGCGTCCTTCAATCGCTATTTCATATCGAAGTTGATCGCTTAACCAGCAAAGATGAAATGCAAGCGTTAAAAAATGAGCTGCTCACTATCTTGTCTGACACGCGCTTAGTCGTTGATGACTGGAAGCAAATGGTTGAAAAACTTAAGATCGTTACCAACGACCTTGAGAAGAATAAAGATCGTGTTTCAATGAAAACAGATCGTTTAGATGAAACGATCGAATACCTACGCTGGTTAGGGGATCATAACTTCACCTTCATGGGGTATAAGGAATATGATCTTGTCAGTGTCAATGGTGATACTGAGCTTCAGCCGGTGAAAGAGAAAGGCCTTGGCATGTTTGCTGATGACAGTCGCGTTCGCAGCATCAAGCTTTCTGAATTATCAGATTCTGCACGCCTTGAAGCAAAAAAGCCTTATGCTCTGATCATTACTAAAGGTAATCAAGCATCACGTATTCACCGCCCAGCTTACACTGACTATATTGGTGTTAAGAAATTCGACAAGAATGGCAAAGTGGTTGGTGAGCACCGTTTCACTGGTCTTTACACTTCTGCGGTATACAACCAAGCGGTACAAAGTATTCCTCTGATCCGCGAGAAAGTGGATCGTATTCTAGAAGCGAGTGGATATCGCAATGGATCGTACTCGTACAAAGCGCTGCACAACATCCTAGAAAACTACCCTCGTGATGAACTGCTTCAAGCTCGTGAAGAAGAGCTATTAGAAGTGGGGATGGGCGTCGTGCAAATGCAAGACCGTGACTTGTTACGTCTATTTGTTCGTAAAGACCCGTTTGGCCGATTCTTCAGCTGCATGGTTTATGTGACAAAAGACCGTTACAACACCGAGCTTCGCCGTCAAACACAACGTATTCTTAAGCAGTACTTTGGCTGTGAGCAAGAAGTTGAATTTACGACCTTCTTCTCAGAGAGCCCGCTGGCGAGAACCCATTACATTGTTCGTGTAGACAATAACAACATTGATGTAGACGTGAAAAAGATTGAGCAGAACTTAATGGAAGTATCGACTTCATGGGATGATCGCCTAAAAGAATCTATCATTGCTAACTTCGGTGAAAGCAAAGGTCTTCCGCTTTCGAAAGAGTACATGAGCGCATTCCCACGTTCATATAAAGAAGACATGATGCCAGGTTCTGCGGTTGCAGACATCGAACGTCTAGAAGCGTTAAGCGATGACAACAAACTCGGCATGCTGTTCTATCGTCCGCAAGAAGAGGCGGCTGAATCGAAAGCGGTGCGCTTGAAGCTATACCACCGCGACGAGCCAATTCACCTATCTGACGTGATGCCAATGTTGGAAAACCTAGGCTTACGTGTGATCGGCGAATCACCATATGAGATCGAAACCAACAATGGACAAACGTTCTGGATCCTTGATTTCTCAATGCTGCATAAGAGCGACAAGACCGTTGATCTTCGTGAAGCTCGAGATCGTTTCCAGCAAGCATTCGCGGCGATTTGGGCAGGAAATTTAGAGAGTGATGGCTTCAACCGCTTGTTGCTAGGCGCTTCACTGTCTGGTCGTGAAATCTCAATTCTTCGTGCATACGCTCGCTATATGCGCCAAGTTGGCTTCCCATTCAGTCAACAATACATTGAAGATACCCTGAGCCATTACCCTGATTTAGCAACAGGTCTGGTGAATCTATTTGCTAAGCGATTCGATCCAAAACACAAGGGCAGTGAGAAAGGTCAGAACGATCTTATAAAGAAAATAACCGAGCAATTGGATCGCGTTGAAAGCCTAGATGATGATCGTATTATCCGTCGTTATATGGAAATGATCACAGCAACGCTACGTACGAACTATTACCAGTTAGACGAAGATAAGCAGCCAAAACCTTGGTTATCATTGAAGATGAAGCCAAGCGAAATCCCTGACATTCCTCAGCCAGTGCCTGCGTTTGAAATCTTCGTGTACGCACCGGATATCGAGGGTGTTCACCTACGTGGCGGTAAAGTCGCGCGTGGTGGTCTGCGTTGGTCAGACCGTCAAGAAGACTTCCGTACTGAGATTCTTGGTCTGGTCAAAGCTCAACAAGTTAAAAACACGGTGATTGTTCCAGTGGGAGCAAAAGGTGGCTTCGTATGTAAACGTCAGCACACTCTAACTAACCGTGATGAAATTTTTGCCGAAGGTCAGCGTTGTTATAAACGCTTCATCCGCGCACTATTGGATGTTTCCGATAACATCATCGAAGGTGAAGTCATTCCGCCGAAGAGTGTCGTGCGTCATGATGAGGACGACCCATACTTGGTTGTTGCAGCCGATAAAGGCACTGCAACTTTCTCTGACTTGGCAAACTCTGTATCTAACGAGTATAACTTCTGGCTAGGTGATGCGTTTGCATCAGGTGGCTCTAATGGTTACGACCACAAAGCAATGGGTATCACTGCGAAAGGTGGTTGGGAGTCGGTAAAACGTCACTTCCGAGAAATGGGTATCAACTGTCAAACCACTGACTTCACGGCTATTGGTGTCGGTGATATGGCTGGGGACGTATTTGGTAACGGCATGTTGCTCTCTAAGCACATTCGCTTACAAGCTGCGTTTAACCACATGCACATTTTCATTGACCCGAATCCTGACTCTGCTACCAGTTGGGTAGAGCGCGATCGCTTATTCAACCTACCTCGATCAAGCTGGGAAGACTACAACACGGATTTGATCTCGAAGGGCGGTGGTATTTTCTCTCGTCGCTCTAAATCGATCCAATTAACACCAGAAATCCAAAAGATGTTGGGCACTAAGAAAGCATCTTTGCCGCCAAACGATCTGATTAAGATGATCCTACAAATGGAAGTGGATCTACTTTGGAATGGTGGTATCGGTACTTACGTTAAAGCATCTAGCGAATCGCATACCGATGTTGGTGACCGTGCAAACGACGTGCTCCGTATCGACGGACGTGATTTAAAAGCGAAAGTCGTTGGTGAAGGCGGTAACTTAGGTATGACTCAGCTTGGTCGTATCGAGTACGCAACCACAGGTGGACGTGTAAATACCGACTTTGTGGATAACGTTGGTGGTGTAGATTGTTCAGATAACGAAGTGAACATTAAGATCTTCTTGAACGGCCTTGTATCAAATGGCGATTTAACGGTTAAACAACGCAACCTGATTCTTGAGTCAATGGAAGACGAAGTCGGCGAAATTGTGTTGGACGATGCTTACCGTCAATCTGAATCGATTTCAGTGACCGAACAGCAAGGTGTTGGCATTGTTAAAGAGCAAATCCGCTTTATCCATACGATGGAGAAAGCTGGGTACTTGGATCGTGTGCTTGAATACATTCCTGACGACGAAACACTGATTGAGCGCGAAAAACAAGGTCTTGGTCTGACGCGTCCCGAGCTTTCAGTGTTGGTTGCTTACGGCAAGATGGTTCTAAAAGAGCAACTCGTTGCTGACGAGATTGCTAATGATGAATTCCATGGAAAACAACTAGTTGCTTACTTTCCAAGTGAGTTACGCCGTAACTACAAAGATCAAATGGTGAACCACCCGCTGCGTGCAGAAATCATCGCGACGGCGTTAGCTAACCAAATGGTTAATGAAATGGGCTGTAATTTCGTGACTCGTCTTCAAGAAGAAACGGGTGCGAGTGTGGTTGATATCGCAAATGCTTACAGTGCAACCCGTGAAATCTTCGAATTGGAAGATATCCTCAAGCAAACCCGTGCTCTAGATAACGTTGCAACAGCGGAAGCACAGTACGAAATCATGTTCTACGTACGCCGTGCACTGCGTCGTATCTCTCGCTGGTTACTACGTAATCGTAGCAGTAAGAGCACAGTGACTGAGTTGGTTGCTTTGTATAAAGACGATGTTCACACTATCACTGAAACACTAGACACCATGCTAGTTGAGTCTGAAGTAGAAGAGCACAATGAACTTGCGAAGAAGTGGGTTGAACGCGGAGTAGAAGAGAAGCTAGCACATCATGTTGCTCGTTTATCAAGCTTACAATCAGCACTGGATATTTCAACAGTAGCAAGCGAAACAGGTAAAACAGTAGAGCAAGCTTCGAAGTTGTACTTTAACTTGGGTGACCGTTTATCACTTCACTGGTTCTTGAAGCAAATCAATAGCCAAGCCGTTGATAATAATTGGCAGGCATTGGCGCGAGCGGCATTCCGTGAAGATCTAGACTGGCAACAACGTCAGTTGACGGCTCAAGTGTTGACTTGTGGTTGTTCAAGCGAAGATCTTGATGTGATTCAAGCGTTAGAGGATTGGATGTCAACGAATGAGCTGTCTTTACATCGTTGGGAGAGTATTCTAAACGAATTTAAAGTCGGTTCAGTTCATGAGTTTGCGAAGTTCTCAGTAGCACTTCGAGAGTTGGTTTTGCTTAACCTAAATTGTTCCTCGAACGAATAGGGTAAGTTGACTCAGATAAAGGCCTCGCAAATGCGAGGCTTTTTAATGCTTAAAGCAATCTAAACCACAAATCTTAGTGACAATGTAACGTAGAGTTTAAGTTTTCATGGCGTGAAATCGTTTGCTTTTAACGAAAAAGCCATCAGTTTTGTATAGGCAATAGCGCTATAATAGACTGTTTTTATAAGAAAAATTAAAATAAGAAGTACAATTTTGCTGAATTCATTCATTTTCATTGAATTGAGACGAAAAACAGTAAATAATATTGTCCCGTTTACACGGGGCTTTTTTCTTTCGGAGGCACAATGCTTTACCGTCTAGCCAGAACTGGCTTTTTTCAACTTGATGCCGAAAAGGCACATGATCTTGCAATCAAAAACTTCCAACGTTTCAACGGCACTCCTCTCGATCTTTTCTATCGTCAACAATTACCGAACCGTCCAGTAGAATGCATGGGACTTACATTCCGTAACCCAGTTGGTCTTGCTGCTGGCTTGGATAAAAACGGCGAATGTATCGAAGCATTTGACGCTATGGGCTTTGGTTTTGTCGAAGTTGGTACTGTTACTCCTCGTCCGCAACCAGGTAATGACAAGCCACGCTTGTTCCGCCTAGTTGAAGCGGAAGGTATCATCAACCGTATGGGCTTTAACAACCTAGGTGTGGATCATCTAGTTGAGAATGTGAGAAAGGCAAAATACAACTGCGTTCTTGGTATTAACATTGGTAAGAATAAAGACACACCAATTGAGAACGGGGCAGAGGACTACCTGATTTGTATGGAAAAAGTGTACGAGTACGCAGGTTACATCGCTGTGAATATCTCGTCACCAAATACACCAGGACTTCGTTCACTTCAGTACGGTGAAGCGTTAGACGAATTACTGTCTGAACTTAAAGAAAAACAGTCAGAACTTGCAGAAAAGCATGCCAAGTACGTACCACTTGCTCTGAAAATTGCACCAGATTTGAGCGATGACGAAATCAGCCAGATTTGTGAGTCTCTGATCAAGAACAACATTGACGGCGTTATAGCAACAAACACAACGCTGGATCGTACTGTTGTTGAAGGCATGAAACATGCAAACGAAGCGGGTGGTCTAAGCGGACGTCCAGTTCAATCACGTTCAACAGAAGTTGTGCGTAAACTTCATGAAGAGCTTGGCGACAAACTTCCGATCATCGGTGTGGGCGGTGTTGACTCATACGTTGCCGCAAAAGAGAAAATGATGGCAGGTGCGCAACTTGTTCAAGTTTACACAGGCTTTATCTACCACGGACCTGGTCTCGTACGCGATATTGTTAAAAATCTATAAGATCAATCGCTAAATCGTTGAGAAATCGACGCTTGTTACTAAAAAAGAGGAATTCGTTTCCTCTTTTTTTTTGTCCGTTCGTTTGTAAAATTTAAAAATCATGAGTAGGTAATTAAGCGTCTTACCTCTTATTGCTGTTTAATTAGTCACAAGAGAACGGAATAATGCTTAAACCCAGCGACAAATGGAATTGGTATTTTGACGAGCACAAAGCTTGCTTAATGCTGGATTTAGGGGAGGAAATGATTTTCCAAACCAATCTATGCCGTAAGCTGTTGGTCAATTGCGCCTTCTCAGAAAATGAATTCACAGTTGATGATGCAAGCGCGTTTCAAACATACAACGAACGAATTCGCTGTCTCGACATAAACGAATACCGCCAAGCAGAGTTAACACTTTACTGTGTAGCCGCCAAACGCTTCCACAAACCTGTACAGCCTAAGAGCTGGTTCTTCGATGCTCAAGCATGCGATCACGAACCGGAAGAAGGGGATATGGTTTTCTTAACGAATCAACACTCCGAAGGTGTGTTCATTGTCCTTGAGGCAGGTGATACATCTAGCCTTTGTGCTTATGTAGGGCAAGAAGAGTTCTTGCTCAATGGAAGTAAAGCACTTGGTTTCGGCCAGCCTATCAAAGTCATGCATGACAGAATGTCATGTGCTAATCACTTATTTATAATGACACCCATGGCAATGGTAGGGTAGTTTCCTTTTTGATTTTCTTTGTATTTCGTTCCTTTGTTTGCATTAATCGACCGTACTAGGTCGATTTTTTTTGCCTAGAATTTTCCAAATCTCTCCTAGTACATGCTCCAAACTCACCCCTAGGTGAGGGGGATTTCGTATCTCATATATGAAGCAGCTCACTTTTATTTCACTTTTTTCATTTTAGCGTTTCCTTAAATTAGACAACTTGGCGCCTAATATTTCACCTTTTATTCCCCTATATGTTCACTTTGTAAGTAAACTACAAGCCCAACCCGTGGTTGGTATAGACCAAATTTAAGGTAAATAAGTATTCACTCCTTCTGGAGGGCTTGTTCTTATTAGGTAGTGAAAAAGAGACTTATTTCTTGATGACAGGCGTTGTGTTTTGACTTTCAGCAGAAAGGGTTGGTGATGGATTGCGCTAACAAATCGAAAAAGCCTTTAAAAACGAGGCATTGATCGTAAAGTCAGGTATAATCAAAGCCATTTTTTATCGACGAAAGAACACTATGAATCAATATCTCGCGGTAACTTCAAATGGCATGGAAAACTTGCTGGTTGAAGAACTGACTAAACTAGGCATTGAAAACGCCAAACCAGTACAGGCAGGCGTAAAATTTAAAGCAACGAATGAGCAGATTTACCGTTGCTGTTTGTGGAGCCGCTTGGCGTCTCGATTTGTACGTGTTTTATCGGAGTTTACCTGTAACGACGACATGGACCTTTACCTTTCAACGTCTGCAATCAACTGGGTAAACCAATTCCATAGCTCAAAGCGTTTTGTGGTTGACTTCAACGGTACTAACCGCGAAATCCGCAACAGCCAGTATGGTGCAATGAAAGTAAAAGATGGCATCGTAGACTGCTTCGAGAAAAAAGGGCTCCCTCGTCCTAACATCAGTAAAGAGAATCCGGATATCCGTGTTCACGTCCGTCTGCATAAAGACAAAGCGATTCTTGGTGTCGATATGGTGGGTAGTGGTCTTCATCAACGTGGTTACCGTCCAGAATCTGGCCGAGCTCCACTTCGTGAAACGCTAGCCGCAGCTATTATCATGCGCTGCGGTTGGGACACTCACCAACCGCTTTTGGATCCTATGTGTGGTTCTGGTACTTTATTGATTGAAGCAGCAATGATGGCCGCTAACATGGCGCCAGGTGTTAAACGTAAACAGTGGGGCTTTGAAGCGTTAGAAGACTTCGAACCTGAGCTTTGGGCAGAGATTAAATCTGAAGCTAATGTACAAGCTCGTCGTGGCGTCAAAAAAGTTGACGCTAAGTTTTTCGGCTTCGATAACGACCCAAGAGTTCTGAAAGTAGCGCAAGACAATGCTCGCAGAGCTGGTGTCGAAGAGTTGATTGAATTCGCTCAGGGTGATGCTGCAACTCTTACCCGTCCGGCTGGTTTCGAAGCGGGCGTTATCGTTTCTAACCCTCCTTATGGTGAACGTCTTGGAACTGAGCCAGGTCTGATTGCGCTATACACAGCATTTGGTGGCCAATTAAAAGCAGAATTTGGCGGTTGTAACGCGTCTATCTTCTCTAGTTCAGACGAACTATTAAGCTGTCTTCGCATGCGTGCTGATAAACAGTTTAAACTGAATAACGGTGCGTTACCGTGTCACCAGAAGAACTACAGCATTGCAGAGCGTAGCGCTGATGAAGTGAAGGGAGCGAACGGTACCATAGTTCAAATCGCACCTGACTTCTCAAACCGTTTGAAGAAAAACATTGGTAAGATTGGTAAGTGGGCTCGTAAAGAGAAGTTAGACTGTTACCGTATCTATGACGCAGACCTTCCAGAATACAACGTAGCAATCGACGTTTACGGCGACCAAATTGTGATTCAGGAATACGCAGCTCCGAAGAATATCCCAGAAGAGAAAGCGAAACGCCGTTTGACCGATATCATCCGTGCCACAATTCAGGTGACAGGTGTTGAAGCGAATAAAGTTGTTCTTAAAGTTCGTGAAAAGCAGAAAGGTCGTAGCCAGTATCAAAAATTAGGTCAGGAGTCTGAAACTCTTGAAGTGAACGAGTACGGCGTGAAGTTGATCGTAAACCTTCACGACTATCTAGACACAGGTCTGTTCTTGGATCATAAAATCACTCGTCGTCGCTTGAGTGAAATGGCTCAGGGTAAAGACTTCCTTAACTTGTTTGCTTATACAGGTAGTGCAACCGTACACGCAGCAATGGGTGGCGCACGTTCGACAACCACGGTAGATATGTCGAATACTTATCTGAACTGGGCAAAAGACAACATGCAGTTAAATGGTCGTGTTGGTCGTCAACATCGTTTTGAACAAGCAGATTGTTTGCAATGGTTAGAGAATGCGAAAGGTGAGTATGATTTGATTTTTATTGACCCACCGACATTCTCCAACTCTAAGCGTATGGAAACTTCATTTGATGTGCAGCGTGATCACATTAAGCTGATGACCAATCTTAAGCGTTTGTTGCGTTCAGGTGGCACGATCGTTTTCTCAAACAATAAACGCCACTTTAAAATGGATGAAGCTGCGTTGGCAGAGTTAGGGCTAAAAGCGCAGAATATTTCTTCGCAAACATTGCCACTAGACTTCTCTCGCAATAAACATATTCACAACTGTTGGTTAGTGTCTCACGTAGAATAAACAAAGGATTAAAGATAAAAGGATGTTACAAGCGTTCACACTATACAGCACTGAAGGATGCCATCTCTGTGAGATGGCATATGACCTTATGGGTCAGGCAGGTCTCGCCGAACACACAAACATTGTCGATATTGCACTAGATGATGAACTCTTCTCGCGTTACGGCGTCACAATCCCTGTGTTAAAATATCAAAATTCTGAGTTGAACTGGCCGTTTGACTTGGAACAACTCAAAAATTGGTTGGAAAATAATGGCATTACTTACCATTCATAATGCACAACTTGCATTTGGGGACCATCCACTGCTTGATAAAGCAGAATTTGCTCTACAAGAAAACGAACGGGTTTGTTTAGTAGGGCGAAATGGTGCTGGTAAATCAACTTTGATGAAAGTACTCGCTGGAGACATTTTGCTTGATGATGGCAAAATTCAAGTGACTCAAGATGTGGTGGTTTCGCGTTTAGAACAGGATCCCCCTCGTAACCAAGAGGGCACGGTTTACGAATTTGTGTCTGGCGGGTTGGCAGAAGTCGGCGATTTACTCAAGATCTACCATGATCTTCTTGATCTTGTTACGCATGACCCGAGCGAAAAGAACATTAATCGTCTTGCAAAAGTGCAAGAGCAACTCGACCACTTGAACGCTTGGCGTTTTGATGACCGCGTTAATAACGTTTTGGGCGCTCTCAAGCTGAGTCCCGAAACAAAATTGACGGATTTGTCCGGTGGTTGGCAACGTAAAGCAGCACTCGCGCGTGCGCTTGTATGCGATCCAGATGTATTGCTTTTGGACGAACCGACGAACCACCTTGATGTGACCACCATTGAGTGGTTAGAAGGCTTCCTCAAAGACTTTAAAGGTTCGATCATCTTTATTTCGCACGACCGCACGTTTATCAAGTCAATGGCAACGCGTATTGTCGATCTCGACCGTGGTCAATTAGCATCATTCCCTGGAGATTACGAGAACTACCATGTAGAGAAGGAAGAGATGCTTCGTGTTGAAGAAATGCAAAATGCAGAATTCGACAAAAAACTTGCTCAAGAAGAAGTGTGGATTCGACAGGGAATTAAAGCACGTCGAACTCGTAACGAAGGCCGAGTAAGAGCCCTAAAAAAATTACGTGAAGAACGCAGTGACCGCCGTGAAGTTCAGGGTAAGGTAAACTTAAACATCGATGATGCCTCTCGTTCAGGCAAGATTGTCTTTGAAGCAGAGAATATCTCTTTTGCTTTTGACGGTAAAAATATCGTTGATAACTTCAGCTTCAACATTATGCGCGGCGATCGTATTGCACTAATTGGTCCTAACGGCTGCGGTAAAAGTACCGTGCTCAAGCTGCTATTAGGTCAGTTAGAAACTCAAGGCGGCCGTTTGCATTGCGGTACAAAACTCGAGGTGGCTTACTTCGACCAGTACCGAGAAATTCTCGATCCTGAAAAAACGGTTATCGATAACCTAGCAGACGGCAAACAAGAAGTGATGGTTGGTGGTCGCCAGCGTCACGCATTGAGTTATTTACAGGATTTCTTGTTTGCTCCGAAGCGTGCTAGAACGCCAGTTAAAGCACTTTCAGGTGGTGAAAAGAACCGTTTATTACTTGCTCGTATATTGTTGAAACCAAACAATTTACTTATTCTTGATGAACCAACTAACGATTTGGATATCGAAACGTTGGAACTTTTAGAAGAAATGCTTGCCAATTATCAGGGTACGTTACTATTAGTTAGCCACGATCGTGAGTTTGTCGACAACACAGTAACGACCAGTTGGATTTTTGAAGGTAACGGTATAATTGAGGAGTTTGTTGGTGGTTATCACGATGCAAGACAGCAACGTGAACAAGCTCTTGCTTCGCGCAGCTCGGTTGAAAAAACAGCGAAGAAAGATAAAGTGGTTGAGGAAACTCCCAAAACTACGCAACCTAAGAACAACTCGAAGAAGTTATCGTATAAGCTGCAAAGAGAATTAGAAGCTCTTCCAGCTAAACTAGAACAATTAGAGTCGGATATTGAGGCACTACAAGAACAGGTGAATGACCCATCGTTTTTTGCCAAATCTGTAGAAGAAACTCAACCGGTATTGGAACAGCTCGCTGCTGTAGAGCAGGAGTTGGAAATCGCATTCGAGAGATGGGAAGAACTCGAAGCAATGCAACAGGACAGTTAAGAATTCGATGAATTGTAGTAACAAATTCAAATTGACCGCCGTCGCGATGATGGTTGGCACGGCAATGAATGCGAATGCAGCATTGTATCAAGTGGTTGAGGTGGATCCTGGAGTCAACGGGGACAATATTGATTACTCAACAGCTTATGGTGTCGCGATCCAACAGGGGGATGTAGAAAACCCTGGTACAGATACTCCGTATGCCTTAGGTTGTTTCAACGATTCAGCAGGGTGTACGCCAGAACAATTCAAGCTTGCTCTCGAGACTCGTACAACACCGTTATCTGCAAGTGAAGCCGTTGATGGTGTTAGCTACCGAGAGGAAGTGCCTTTTGCGATGGACTCTGGCTTCTATTATGTACAGGAATATGACGACTTCGAACGCTATTGTTACAATGAACGTCGTTATTCAACATGTGAGTCCTGGGCATCAGTTCATTGGCAGCCATGGAGTAAAGAGCTAAGTAAAGACTTTACAACAAATGCTTTTGCATTCGTCGAAGGCGATGAAAACGCTTACGAAAACAAATACAACAATGTCATTAACAGCCTTACCGAGGACGGAGAGGCTGTTGGTAACCAAAGTATTGTGAGTAGCTCTGATTCTTCTGAATTGGAAACTCGAAACACAGTAGTAGCTCCTGTTCTTCCAACAATAGTCCCAAGCGATGAAGATGCAACTGTCGTCGCTAGCCGTGCATGGCGTACTGATGGCAAGTTTACGGTAGGTAGTATCTCAGAGAAAGCCTCAAACGATAACGGGACCCATCACACATCAAAAGCAGCGATTTGGGATCAAACTGGAGCCGTCAGTCAGGTTGAATGGCCAAGCGGAACTGCGAAAGATGGTGAGCGTTTAGCGCAAGGCAGCATGCGTGGTATCGCTGAAAGTGGTAACAAGGTGTATGGCGTAGGTTACAACACTTACAAAGATGACAACTACATGAATGCGACTGTTTTTGTTGGTACATTGCCGACAGCAGGTTCTATCGCAGGCGTTACTTGGGAAAATAAACAAGTTAGTGGTGCGCAGCAACGTATAGATGGTGATACAGTCCATTCAAACTCTCGCTTAACCGACGTCAATGACAATTTTGTCGCCATTGGTGAAGCAAAACGTTCCGGTGGTTATTTAATGCCAACAGGCTCTGCTCCTAATCGATTGTTTATCGTTGATAACGTGACTGCTGAGTCTGTTAGTGCGTTTTATCCAACAACAGGGATTTTCTTCAGTGGCGCCGGTGGTCACATGGGTAGTATTAACGCTTACAATGAAATTGTGGGTCAGTTAGATGCAGAGGCCACTCGTGAAGATGATGGTAAACCTCGCCGTAAACGTGGTTTCATTTATCCGTATACCCAAGATGGACAGCTGACAAGTGATCGTTCTACAACACTATTTGATGGTAAGCCATGGTTCTTAGATAACTTAACGAATGGTGGTGATCACTCTGATGAGAACAATGCATTCCGTATCATTAATGCTACGGACATCAACGATGCAGGCGTAATTTCCGGTACAGCGATGATGTGTAGTGGTGGCTATAAAACGACCTCGCATAACTCGTCATGTGATGGTGAAGAGAAGATCGTTGCCGTTAAGCTAGTTCCAATTGCTGGGGCAACGGCTGCTGATATTGAAACGCGTAGCGTTGAAGAAGATTCGGCAGAACGACAAGGTGCGGGTCTAGGTTGGTTGGCTTTGACCATGCTAGGTTTGTTCGGGTTCCGTAGAAAATAGTCAGTATTTTTTAAATCAAGCAGAGGCTCACAGAAATGAGCCTCTGTTTTTTTATGCCTTGAGAAAATCCTCAAATTGATCGATTCTTATAAGTGGAGTCATAAAAGCTCCATCAAAGTTTCACAATATCAGCTGTACGTTAGTAAATGGACCTGTATGAGGAATTAACTATGAAGAGACAAAAGCGTGATCGCCTAGAACGAGCTCAATCTCAAGGCTATAAAGCTGGGTTGAATGGGAGGTCTCAAGAGGCTTGTCCGTATCAACAAATTGATGCTCGGTCATATTGGTTAGGTGGTTGGCGTGATGCCAGAGATGAAAAACAATCTGGTCTCTACAAATAACTCTCCACATACAAACAGAAGGATTTGAAAAGGCTCTTTAAGAGCCTTTTCTACATTTGTAACGAGGATGAATGTAGAAATGAAAAAGGCCCCAAAAAGGCTGTCTCTTATACACAAATCCCCAAGCTTGTAGCTTGGGGATTTTTTTGAACTCTTTCACGTGTGTGCGATCTGAGCACTTAGTATTCCTCATTGAAACACTAAGATGACA